>JADFYT010000209.1 GCA_015232935.1 Desulfamplus sp. | reverse complement strand
TATTTTTTCTTTGATCTTTATAAGGGCATGTTCAGGTATGTAGGAATTTCGGATCTCTGGAATCTTTTCAAGGCATCTCTGGCCGCAACCCTTCTGATCCTTTTTGGTATTTTTATTTTCAGCAGGTTTGACGGTTTTTCCCGGGCTGTCCTGATTATTGACTGGTGCCTTACTTTTTTGCTGACAGGCGGTCTTCGCCTTCTTGTCAGGTATATGTATCACAAATACCTGAGACAAAGAGATAACGGAGAAAAATTCAGTATGTTCAGCTCCAAAAAACAGATTCCCGTTCTTCTGATCGGAGCTGGAAATGCGGGTGAAAAAATCCTGAGGGAGATGATTGAAAATCCTCGTCTTAACTACCATGTAGCGGGGTTTATTGATGACAATCCCGATAAAAAAGGGCGATCCATACACGGAATACCGGTTCTTGGAAAGGTAAACGAGCTTGAAGCCATTGCATCAAAGCATGAGATTCAGGAGATCATAATATCTGTACCCTCTGCAACTGGCGTTCAGATGAGAACCATTCTTGAAGCATGCAAGGCATGTAATATAAATTTCAAGACCATGCCGGGATATGGAGAACTTATAGATGGAAAGGTGAGTGTAAAAACCCTCAGGGATGTAAAATACAAGGATCTGCTGCGGCGTCAGCCTGTAGAGCTCGACAGTGAACGGATTTCAGATTATCTGACAGAAAAAAATGTGATGGTGACTGGTGCGGGTGGAAGTATTGGAAGTGAACTTTGTCGGCAGATTATCAAATTTCAGCCAAGAAAACTGATTCTTTTGGATTCATCAGAAGCAGGACTCTACAGCCTCCAGATGGAACTCAAGCACAGAGCCGGGTATCAAAGATACTGTACTGTACTGGGGTATGTAGAAGATGAGGCGTTGATGGACAAAGTGATGAGGCGTTATGAACCGGATGTGATATTTCACGCTGCCGCCTACAAGCATGTGCCAATGCTGGAGCGTAACCCGTGGCAGGCGGTAATGAACAATATCCGTGGCAACCATATTATCGTACAAAAATCACTTGAGTACAAGGTTAGCCATTTTGTTCTGGTATCTACAGACAAGGCGGTAAGACCAACCAACATCATGGGGGCAAGCAAAAGGGTGTGCGAACTCATTGTTCAAAGCTACTATGGGAACGGCACCAGAATGATGGCGGTAAGATTTGGAAATGTGGTGGGTTCGGCAGGCTCTGTTATTCCGCTTTTCAGAGAGCAGATTGAGCGAGGAGGCCCGGTTACGGTAACCCACCCTGAAGTCACGCGATACTTCATGACAATACCTGAGGCATCTCAGTTGATACTTCAGGCAGGTGCACAGGGTGAGGGGGGAGAGACCTTTATCCTTGAGATGGGGACATCTATAAGGATTGTTGACATGGCAAGGGACCTGATACGACTTTCCGGCAAAGAGCCAGATAAAGACATAGAGATACGGTTTACAGGGCTTCGACAGGGCGAGAAGCTCTATGAAGAGCTGATTACTGCTGATGAGGGTGTGGTTTCAACAAGCCATGAGAAAATCATGGTTCTGAGATCCAACGGTAACTGGAACGGACTTGGAAGCCAGGAAAACTTTCGGCACAGACTAAGCCGGCAGTTAGACGAGCTTTACAAGGTAGCATCTGTACATGATGTTTGCGGTATCCGGGATAAAATAAAGGAGATTGTTCCTGAATACAATGTTCAGGAAAGTTCCTGCGTTTTGTAAAAACCGGGATTTTGTATCTCGCGTCGTCTTTTTGTTACCGTACACAGTACAGGTTCTTGTCTTTTGTAGCGGTGAGTCATGCTCATATATCTGACTTGAAAAGATCCTCTGTATCTGTAACAGGTGCCTCTGAACCGGACGAACCTTCGGGTGTTGTTATAAACGATCTGGCAGGTGTCGGCAACGCGTCCTCCTTGAAACATTCAGATATCACAGCACCATATTCACCGTCAGACAAAAGACCTGTTCCTGGATCAACATTTCTGAATACAACCCCTTCTGGCACATTAAATGACATGAGAGCCTTGCCATCCAATGCCCCTTTCATATACTCAAGCCATATGGGAATAGCCGATCTTGAACCGCTCTCTCCTCTTCCAAGGGTTTTTTCCTTGTCAAAACCTACCCAAACACCGGTTGTGTATCTTGGGGTATATCCTATAAAAAGGGCATCATGAAGATTATTGGTTGTGCCGGTCTTTCCGGCTGCCGGACGCCCAAGCTCCCTTGCTTTTGTCGCTGTACCGGACTGTACCACGCTTTCCATCATATTGGTCATGATATAGGCCGTACTCATCTCGATAACTTTTTCTTTTTTTAAAACGGCCTCCTCAATAATTTCATTATTCCTGTCAACTATTTTTGTAATAAAAACCGGCTCAACCAGATAGCCAAGATTTGAAAATACTGTATATGCCTTTACAAGCTCAATAAGTGACAAGCCGCATGAACCAAGAGCTATGGAGAGATTTTTCTCAATAGGAGATGAAATTCCAAGCCTTCTCGCATACTCAATAACATAATCCACTCCAATATCCTGAACGATTTTGACAGTCACCACATTTCTTGATTTTACCAACGCCTCCCTGAATCTTGTTGGACCGTAAAATTCCTCTTTATAATTCTGGGGTTTCCATATTTTATTGCTTCCATCTTTGAACGCAATAGGAGAATCAATAATAATTGATGATGTGGTGTATCCTTTATCAAGGGCAGCGGCATATATAATGGGCTTGAATGCAGAGCCTGGCTGTCTTCTTGACTGAACCGCCCTGTTAAACTGGTTTCTGTGGTAATTTCTTCCCCCAACCATGGCTTTGACATGGCCTGTCTCGGCCTCAATGCTTATAAGAGCACCCTCCACTTCAGGCTCAAGCTCTATTGCGAATTCCCACTCTGGCCAGCTTGCTGTTTTTCCTTTTTGAGCTGCTCTCTTTTTCCCCCCTGATTCGTTTTCCGCGGCAATATCCTTTTTAGATTCAGGCTCGTTTTTGTCATCAATTTTGTGCAGGGTTCTTACTGACAGGATATCGCCTATCTTCAGGGCATTATCGTAGGAATCCTTTTCATTGCCAGTTTCCGGATCCTCATGGGAAGCAGCACCTTTTGCTGCCCATGCGACATCTTTGATGTCAAGAATTCCATTGACTTTACCAACCCTTACCATGGCGAGATTATCATCTAAATCCATACTTGTAACCACTGCCTTGTAAACCCTGTTTTGCTCCAGAACTCCACCATTGGGAAGAGATGCCGCGATTTTCCTGCTGAATGCGTCAATACCAAGTGATGAGACATTTTTAAGAGGACCTCCATAGCCATGACGTTTCTCAAGCTCTATCAACCCCTTTGCTACTGAGTTCTCCGCTATCTTTTGAAGATCTATGTTGACCGCTGTATAGATGCTGATCCCCTGATTGTAGATCATATCCTCCCCGTATTTATCAATTACATACCGTCTTACATATTCGGTGTACCAGGGAACCGTGTCGCTGAACCAGTTCTTTCTGGGCTTGATATCAAGGTTTACAGCCATTGCCTGATTCATCTCGTCTGTTGAAATATATCCCTCCTGCTGCATTCTGTTAAGAACATATATCTGCCTTTGCCTTGCAAGTTCAGGATGCTTAAAGGGAGAGTATCTGCTTGGTGCCTGTGGCAGTCCTGCCAGCATGGAGCATTCAGCAAGGCTTAACTCTTTCGCATGTTTGCCAAAATAGTTTTCAGCAGCCGACTCCACTCCATAGGCTCCATGTCCAAGATATATCTGGTTTAGATACAGAAAAAGGATATCATCCTTGGAAAATGTTTTATCTATACGGTAGGCAAGTATTGCCTCTTTTATTTTGCGTTTGTATGTTCGTTCCGGTGTGAGCAAAAATGATTTTGTGACCTGCTGGGTAATGGTGCTGCCACCCTGAACAATTGACCCTGCCTGCATGTTTTTAATAAATGCTCTTGCAATACCTATAATGTCAATACCAACATGCTCTCTGAATCTTGAATCCTCAGCAGCAACAAAAGCATTGATAAGGTCTTGAGGCATCTGTGAAAGAGGCAGGACAATACGCCTCTCTTTGTAGAACTCTCCTATTTTGATACCGTCATCTGAAAAGACATTGGTCACAGCAGGAGGTTTGTAATCAGTCAGGTTATTAATACGGGGAAGGCCATTGTTAATATGAAGGTATAAAAGAGTCAGAAATGTCAACACACCTGCCATACATAAAAACGCAAACCCGAAAGTCCACTTGATAATGGTGCCAACGATTCCTGAATTTTTATTGATTTTTGCTGTTTTTTTGACTTTATTTTTTGATTTTCTGTCTTTCTCGGGATGATAGATGCTATTTTCAAAATCATCCTCATAGGAAAACTCCTCATTTACAATCTCCTCATCAAGCAGGAGTTTATGTTTTTTTTTGCCTTGAAACAGTTTTCCATTAG
>JADFYT010000208.1 GCA_015232935.1 Desulfamplus sp. | reverse complement strand
AGATTGCATTTTCATGGTAAATATATGGTTTAAAACATACAGGAGTTGATTTTCTGAAGATATAAATGATTTCTATTTTCAAGATATAAAAATCAAGGAGCTTTTTTTATGGCAGTAGATCCAAAGATAAAAATTCTGATAGCAGATGATTCTGGTACCATGCGCATCATGTTCAAACAGATGCTCAATAAAGCAGGGTTTGAAAATATTGTGGTGGCTGTAGATGGCAGTGATGGTATTAAAAAAGTTCAAGAATCCCAGCCTGACCTGATTATCAGTGACTGGAACATGCCCAGAATGGATGGGCTGGAATTTCTTCTGTGGTTAAGAAAGACCCCTCCTTACCAGGAGATCCCCTTTATCATGGCAACAGCACAGGCGGACAAAGGTCAGCAGATTACCATTTATGAGTCAGGTGGTAACGGTCATGTGCCCAAACCTTTTGATTCCAACCAGATCAAGGATGCGATACATAAAGTATTTGCCCCTGAAACAGTTGTGGCCTCAGGACCCAAAAAGCGTAATGTAGTTGACGGCAAGGTAGAACTCAATGTTGCCCATATCCAGATCACCGACCATCTTGCGTTGGGAGCATTGAAACACCGAATAGAGACAGGTGAGGTTATCCCGCGTTTTTTTGACCTTAAAACCGAGAGAAAACCAGGATGGAATCCGATCCAGGAGGGGCTTGAAACAGGAGAACTTGATTGTGCCTTTGTTCTTGCTCCGATCGCAATGGATCTTTTTGCATATGAATCCCCTATACAGCTTGTACTTCTTGCCCATAAAAACGGCAGTACCTTTGTCAGAAGCCGCCATTATGATCCCCGTTTTGACTCACTGCAAAGTTTCTACAAATACAAGGTTGTGGATATTCCACACAAGATGTCCATTCATCACATGCTGGCACATCAATTTTTAAAGGAACTTGGTCTCAAGCCAGGAGTACCGGGCAAAAAGGCTATTAATGTCAGATTTGAGGTGGTGCCTCCGATCAAAATGCCGGGTATCATGAAAGAGAATGAAGATGTCGCGGGTTTCATGGTTGCTGAACCTATCGCAACAAAAGCCATTGCCATGGAGATCGGTAATCTTGAGTTTATCTCTTCTACCCGCTGGGATAAACATCCTTGCTGCATAGTGGCAATGCAGAAGGATTTTATCGATAAATATCCTGATGCTGTTCAGGAGTTTGTGGCACTTCTCATTGAAACAGGACAATATATTGAGCAGGACAAGGCAAGGGCAGCCGATATCGCTGTCAAGTTTCTTGATCCTGATGGCCAGCTTGGACTTAACACCAAGGTTCTTGAAAAGGTTTTTTCCCAGCCAATGGCGATCAGGATGGATGATCTTTTTCCTGTAATAGAGGATTTTGATATCATACAAAAATACATGCATGATGTCATGGAGATCGGAAGATTGATTGAGCTTGAAAATTTTGTAAATACAACTTTTGCGCATAAAGCTCTCAAGGGCAAATAACAGTTCTTGACAATCTTCCGCAATCTATAGGAGTTAGCCTTGAAAGTCACTGATCCGGATGTAATAAAATCGGGTGAAAGAGAGTTGATAGAATCAATTAAAGACGATCTTGATTTGAGTGCTGTTCACTCTATTCTTCTTAAGAAATTCAAATCATCCTTGAAGAAGATTGAGGATGGATCAAGCTCCTTTGATGTCAGGGGGGGGGAGATCGTTGTACATGGTGGCAAGATTGCCTTTAGAATTGATTTCCAGCTCAAAACAGATATGGCGATCATGTTTGACAGGCAAGGGAACTATATTTCAGTTGAAGATGATTCAAGTCCTGACGATCTGAACGAGGAGGAGATTTTCAACACCCTGGAAGAAGATGGGGAGGAAATCTCTGGCATCCCGGAAGAAGATGAATTCACTGACGCATTGAAATCTGATGAATTACAGGATGGGTTCAAATCTCAAGATGATAAGGCTCAATACAATGATCTCGTTGAAGAGTTTGAAGATGATGATATAGCTGATGAACCCGGGTCAGATGATATAACTGACCGGCTTGAACCTGATGATGCCGATAAACCATCCTCCTCTGATCAGCTCTTGCCAGACGATCTTCTCCTTGACGATCTGGACTCGTTTGAAGATGAGGATATACTTGGCGATATTACGGATGAGCCTGTGCAGGATGATATACCTGAGCAGGAGGATAGTCATGAACCTGATCCAATAGCAGATCTTGATGATCTGGATCAGAGTGATGATATCGAAGAGCTTCTCAAGGAGAGCAGGAAATTTTGGGAAAATCAGGATAAGTAATATTTAAAAAACAGAAATGGAAACAAAAAAGATGGTGGAGATGGTGGAAAAAAAAGCGGGACCGGATATTGCGGAGGCACTTGGGAATATTAACTCCCATGAAGAGATAGATAGTCTTTTAAGACGCTATATGGATGATGATCACTATTCAAGGCTGGAATCTGTCACCAATATTGACGTCAGACTAAAAATCGCCAGTGCCATTTCCATATGCACTCCTGATTCGGTTTTTATAAATAGCGGCAGTGAAGAAGACAGGCAGTTTATCCGTGAACTCTCTATTGAAAAAGGTGAGGAATCACCCCTTGCCATGGACAGGCATACCATTCACTTTGACTTGGGCCAGGAGCAGGGTAGAATCGTTGACAGAACCTTTTATATTGTTGATGACTTTGAGGATATCAGCTCTCTTGCCAAACGAATGAATCGTGAAACAGCCATTAATGAGGTTAAAGAGAATCTTACCGGCATCATGAAGGGCAAGATCATGATTGTAGGTTTTTATACTCGAGGTCCGGCAGGTGCAAAGGCCGCCAATCCGGCGATCGAGATCACGAGTTCCGCCTACGTAGCCCACAGTGCTGAAATCCTGTACCGTAATGCCTATGCGTCTTTTGACAGTGAAGTGGCAAGGCAGGGACATTTTTTTACAAATATCCACAGTGAAGGACTCAACAGGCCCGAAGATCTGCCCAATGCCCGGGTATTGATGGACAGGCACTACAAAACTACCTATGCCTTTAAATGCACTTATGCCGGCAACACACTGCTGTTAAAAAAAGGGAACCACCGTTTTGCCGTGGATATGGCTGTCTATGAAAAATGTGGTCAGGAGGTGGCTGAACACATGTTTATAACAGGCATCAACGGACCTGCCGGCAGCAACAGAATCACCTGGTGTGCAGGAGCTGCCCCCAGCGGATGCGGCAAAACTACAACAGCCATGGCTGGCAATCACTTTGTGGGCGATGATCTTGCCCAGATGTGGATCGAACAAGATGGCACAATAAGGGCAATCAACCCTGAATGCGGGATTTTCGGAATTGTTGAGGATGTGAACTGGGAAGGTGATCCCATGCTCATGGAGAATCTTAGAAAACCTGGTGTTGAAGTAATATGGTCAAATGTGCTTGTGGATGAAAAACTTGTGCCTCATTGGGTCGGCAATGGCGAAGAGCCGCCTGAGAGCGGCATTAATTTTCAGGGGAAATGGCATAAAGGGATGTGTGACGAAAATGGCAAGCCTGTTCCAATGTCCCATCCCAACTCCAGATGCACAATATCCTCGTCAGTTCTTGGCAATTACTCTCCAGAGGCCGAGAATCCTCAAGGCGTGGAGGCAAGAATATTTACCTACAGCGGCAGGGACAGCGATACCATGCCTCCTGTATGGGTTGCAAAGAACTCGGAGCATGGCGTTGTTCTTGGTGCATGTATTGTCTCGGCTGCCACTGCGACCGAAGTCGGGGCAAGCGGAGTCAAAAGGGCTCCCTGGGCAAACGCACCTTTTATTCCCGGGTCTCTTGGCGATTATATGGATGCTCAGTTCAGATTCTTTGGCAATCCCGGGATCTCTTTGGACAAGAAACCGGTAATGGCAGGCTTGAACTACTTTCTTACCCACAGTGCAAGGGGAGGGGAATCAAACAGGCTTCTTGGAGAGAAACGAGATGTAAAGGTGTGGCTTGCATGGCTTGAACGCTATGCAAACAGTGAAGTAAAATATATTGATACTCCTGTTGGACATCTGCCTCTTTATGATGACTTGAAACAGCTTTTTAGCCAGATCATCTCCAAAGGGTACCCTGTTGAACTTTATCAAAAACAGTTTTCGCTTTATGTTGATAATATTCTAAGCAGGTTAGACCTTCAGATTGATGCTTATTCAAAAGAGAAAGGGATACCAGAAACTCTGTTCAATGTGCTCAATCTTCAAAAAAAGGAGTTGCTCTCATTGAAGAGCAGATCAGGTGCGGTTATATCTCCGTCTGCTCTTGTTTAGAAGTATGGCTAAAAGGCGGTTGCATTGGCCGCCTTTGGTGTAAATTAAACTGGCATGGTCTTTTGTTTTGTGGCTAACCCCAAGCATAAAAAAACAGTATGTGTTTTCATGGTAAAATATAAACGAGCATGATTGACATGTATCAATCACCCCCAAATATAAAAATGATAGTCATTTTCACGGTAAATTAAAACTTT
>JADFYT010000207.1 GCA_015232935.1 Desulfamplus sp. | reverse complement strand
TCAGGCATAAATACAGACGCATCACACCGTTTTGAAAGAGGGGTGGATCCTGCTGCGACAAAAGATGTGCTGAAACGGGCAATCTCTCTAATGGCTGAAGTCTCTGGTGGAACAATTCTGAACGGCATAATAGATAAACACCCGGTCAAGCATACTCCACTTGAAATAACACTGGATGCAGATGCCCTTAACCGGAGGCTTGGTACCAAGCTGACCTGCGATCAGATCAAAAAGCATCTTGAATCCATTCAATTCAACGTAAGCCAGATAAACAGAGGCCATGCAGATAGAGACCAGACAGATAAAGATGAAATGGAAACCAGTAAAAACGCAAATGTCCTTGATTCAGCGGACCAGGTCAAAACATGCATGATAAAGGTGACGGTTCCCTCTTTCAGGGTGGACATCACAAGAGCTGAAGATCTTTCAGAAGAGGTGGCAAGGCTGTGGGGATACGACAATATCCAGACAAGTTTCCCTAAAGTTCCTGCAAAAGCCAAAGCCCCGTCTGCAAGAATTATCACAAGAGAGCATACAAGAGACATCATGTCCGGATTTGGTTTCAGTGAAGCTGTAAACTATAGTTTTACTTCCTCTGCATCCTGTGACCATCTATTGCTCGTGCCTTCTGATGAAAAAAGATCTGTTGAACATATAATAAACCCGATTTCAGAAGAGCTGTCTGTGCTCAGGACATCGCTGCTGCCGGGGCTTCTTGAAAACATGAAACGCAATAATTCCCAGCAGATTGACACTTTGAGACTGTTTGAGACCGGTAAAATTTTTCTTGCAACCCGTAAAGGCGAACAACCTGTAGAAAAAGAGATGGTAGCAGCCATATGGACAGGATTGCGTACCGGAATATCATGGGATACAAAACCCGTTCCATGCGATTTTTTTGATATAAAGGGAGTTGCCCAAAGCCTGTGTAATGCTCTTGGCATATCTGAGGTTCTGTTCGAGAAAGCTGACCCGCTTCTTTGCCCTTACTATCAAAAGGGAGAGGGGGCAGCGATGGTTTCAAACGATATCAGGATTGGTTCAGCGGGAAAGATAGCCACTCAGGTACTTAAAAATTTTGGACTTAAACAAGATGCGTTTGTTTTTGAGATGGATATGGAGGCAATTTTATCCATTGCCCCTATTCCAGGTGCCATGAGCAAAACCGATCTTGTTCCCAAATTTCCATCTCTTTCCAGAGATCTGACCCTGATCCTGGATTCAGATATATCAGTTGGCTCGATACTCTCGGATATTGTGGCATTGAAAAAAAGCCAGCCCATACTGGAAGATGTTTTTATATTTGACCTGTATGAAGGCAAACCTCTCAGCGAGGGTAAAAAATCCCTTTCCATAAGAATTGTTTACCGTTCATGGGAAAAGACATTAAGCGAAAAGATGATAAGCGGGGTTCACGGAGATATCTCTAAACAGATCATGGAAAGATATGGTGCTGACCTGCCCTGATTAGCCCTGTCAAACTTTTGTTGACAATATTTTTTTTTTAGGGTACTCTTCGGGTTATCATTCATGTGCGGGCATAGCTCAGCTGGTAGAGTACAAGCTTCCCAAGCTTGGTGTCGCGAGTTCGAATCTCGTTGCCCGCTCCATTGATATTGCTCACTGATTTAAAGAGGCAATTTCATAAAAAGGTCAATTTATCTTGTTGTGCATCAGGGAGCGGGCATTTGCCCGTTTTTCTGTTTATTGGGGCTCTCTATTTTATTGAGTCCCCTTTTTCAGTACCGGCGTATGAGTTTGCCCAAATTGCAAGTTATTGTCATAACTATGGGCATTGTCAGGAGGTAAAATGTTTAAGGAAAAAAGAGGCCCATCTTGTTTTAGCGATACTATAAAACGAATTGTAGAGCCATTGTGTCAAGCGGAGCAAATGGAGTTTGTGCATGCACAAAGGGTCTCTGATCGCGGAAAAATCATAATCAGGATCTATCTTGATAAAACAGGTGGAATTACCATTGCTGACTGCGTACTTATGAACAGGCGACTTGGAGATCTGCTGGACGTAAATCTTGAAGATTTTGGTCCATACAATCTTGAAATATCCTCACCCGGCCCCAACCGCCCTCTTACAAAGATAGAAGATTTTGAACGCTTCAAAGGCAAACGGGTCAATATCGAGATAGCGGAGCCTGTAAATGGCAGAAAGAAATTCAAAGGGCTTCTTGATGGTACTGAAAATGGCAATATTATCTTGATCATTGACCAGCAGACAGTAAAAATCGAGTATGACAAGATTAGTAAAGCCAGACTCTCAGCCACCCATGGGGAATAGAAATGCTTATTACAGATATTAAACGGGTTATTGAACAGGTAAGCCGGGAAAAAGGTATTAATAAAGATATATTGATCTCAACACTTAAAGAGGCCATTGAATCGGCTGCCAGAAAAAAGATTGGTGCCAGGGCTGACATTGAAGTGCATTATGATGAAAAAACCGGTGAAGTTGAGGTGTTTCAGTTCAAGGAAGTGGTTCCTGTTGTCCAGGACCCTGAAGTTGAACTGACCATTGAAGATGGCCTGAGATACGATCCTGAGTGTGAAGAGGGTGACAGTCTTGGTATTAAAATCGACACATCACAGTTTGGCAGGATTGCGGCTCAGTCTGCCAAACAGGTCATTATCCAGAAGATGAAGGAAGCTGAAAGAAATGCTGTTTATGAAAATTTTATCCACAAAAAAGGGGAGATCATAAATGGCATTGTCCAAAGAATAGACAGAGGAAACATAGTTGTTAACCTTGGTCAGGCAGAAGCCATACTATCACCACGCGAGCAGATGCCAAGGGAAAATTACAAGAGAGGAGATCGTATCAGAGCATATGTTCTTGATGTTCTTGAAGAGTCAAGAGGAGCACAGATCATACTTTCAAGAACACATCCTGAATTCCTTGTCAAACTTTTTGCTTCTGAAGTGCCTGAAGTGGCAGAATCAATTGTTGTTATCAGGGGGGCGGCCAGAGAACCCGGGATTCGTTCAAAGGTTGCTGTAACCTCTTCAGACTCTGATGTCGATCCTGTAGGTGCCTGTGTGGGCATGAAAGGCAACAGGGTTCAAAGTATTGTACAAGAGCTCAGAGGAGAAAAAATTGATATTGTCCAGTGGAACCCTGATGTAGCAAAATTTGTATGCAATGCTCTTGCCCCTGCCGAAATCTCGAAAGTGGTTATTGATGAAGAGAACAGATCCATGGAGATAATTGTCAATGATGAGTTTTTGTCAATCGCTATCGGCAGGAATGGACAAAATGTTCGTCTGGCATGCAAATTGACCGGATGGCATCTTGACGTTATGGGCAAAGACGAGTACTCACGAAAAGAGAAGCAAAGGCATGACTCGCTGATGAAGATTCCGGGCATGACAGATTCTCTTGCCCAGACATTGTGTGAAAATGGATTTTGCACTCTTAAAGATATTATATCTACCCGGATCGAAAATCTTTGTTCTGTCTCGGAACTTTCTGAAGATGATGCCATGCTTTTAAAAAAACGTGCGGGTGAAGCACTCCAGCTATCCAGATCTCACTCAAAAAGCAACTCTTTACAAAAAAGCTCGGAAAAGATCGACAACAATGCTGGTAGCATTGATGATATCAGTGGCAATAATACTGACAACGTTGAAAACAATGGCGATACTGATTATGCTTCAGACAGCTCTGATGATAGTGAGTACAGTTCTGATGATGACCGTGACAATTCCGATGATGCTTCAGAAAAAAAAGATGAAAATAGAGATTAGAATCATCTCCTTAAGTCTGAGAATCCAGAGAACCAACAGATTATTGCAAGATTCATCTGAAACTGAGTAGCTATCAGTTGCAAAATTTCAAAAATTAAAATAAAACAAGGGACGAATATTGTGGGGGAACAGATGGCAAAAATCAGAGTACATGAACTGGCCAAAAAGCTGAATATGACAAACAAGGCTTTACTTTTTCCATAACTCTGGGTTGTGTTGGAGATGTATGGGTTCGCAAGACAATATTTTCGGAAACATAAAATGTGTCCTGCATGTCTCTTGCGGGATGATATTTGGGTATGTTAAGGGCTTCAAAATTATAGTACTCTGTTTCTACTTCTGGTCCTTCTGCAATATCAAATCCTATCCTGGAAAATATTGCCGTGATTTCTCTTGAGATTTTTGTTACTGGGTGAAGCGTGCCTCTCGCAAATATCCTTCCCGGCAAGCTGACATCAACAGAATCATCATTTTTATCAGTCTCTGATTCAAGCCGTGCCTTTAGCTCATTGAGCCTGTCTTCCAGTTTGGCTTTAAGAAGATTTGCATTTTTACCCGCGGCAGGCCTCTGCTCCACAGGAAGCTGGGTAATATTTCTGAGAAATGCTGTCAGTATTCCCTTTCTTCCAAGATATTTTATAGAGATCCGTTCAAGCAAATCAATATCTTTGATTTGGCTTATTTCACGAAAAGCCTCTAACTCAATTTCCCGGAGAGTCTCATTTTTTATATCTTCTGTTTTATTCATATTG
>JADFYT010000206.1 GCA_015232935.1 Desulfamplus sp. | reverse complement strand
GGAAATCAGGAAAAGCCTTCTATGTCAGGCTCTCTGTATGGTTTTAATTCCAGAGGTTTTGATTTAAGGCGAAAGAGTGACCGAAAGTTTCTTGAAGCTACAAGAACAAGACTCTGCTCTGTGGAATATTGCAATAAGACTTATGACAATTGTGTTGCCGATAGTGGCCTGAGGCCGGAATCCATTATAATATCCAACGTGCTTGACGGGTATGATCAGGTAAAAGATTTTGTTCAGACCGACTCCTGTGATGCAGACTCCTGCCCTGTAGAGTTTGCGGAAGGGCATTTCATGGAACACAAGAGGTTTACAGGTGTTGGCTGCAATGCGTTTTTTGTCAAGGATGTACTTCTTGAGGTTCCTGCACCGACGGCTTTTAATGCGGACAACAACTCATCTTCCCTGATTGACATGATGGTTGAGATTGCGGACTGTCAGGGCAGTGATTCCATAGATCCATCTCATATGGCACATATACAGGATTATCTGCTTTCCGCAAATATTCTGGTGTATATTATAAGCAGCAGAACAGGTTTAAGGGAAGCGGACTTTAAATTTCTGAACATCATTCAAAAAATGGGTATTCTAAATAATATTTTTTTTGTTGTGAATGCCGATTTAAGTGAGCATGAATCCCTTGAATCCCTCATGGAGCTTGAAAAGAGCGTGAAACAGGCTCTTGGGTATCTTGTTCAGAGTCCTGTGGTTTATACTCTCTCCTCATTGTTCAATCTGTTTTCAGCACTGGTTTGTCCGGAGAACAAAAATCATGTCTCTGATAAAGATCTCGCACGATTGTACCAGTGGCAGCAGGAGACAGATCTTGTTGAATATACCGGTAAAAAGCATATAGAATTACAACTTGCCCTTAAAAACAGGATTGAAACAGGGCAATTTGCCATTATGCTGGAAAACCACATTGAACGCTTGAGAATCGTTATTCAGGGAGCACAACAAAGAAATGCCATGTTCATGGAACTGCTGTCAGGGGATCTGGATAAAATATCAGATGCTGCTGAAAAACTGAAACAGCTACAGGTGCACTCCCGACGTTTTGAGTCTCTGGTTGATGATTCAATCCAGAACACGGTAGATGTGATAAAAAGAAATATTGTATCCGCAATAAAAATTTTTTTTGACAAGAAGCGTGGAATTCAGGCAATCAGCATAAAGAACTTCATTTCAGGTTCCGCCATATACAATGACCGTTATCAGGAGATGGTTGCAGTTGCAGGATTCAACCATGCTCTTTATTGCATGTTTCAGGATTTCAGGACAGAACTTGATCTTTTTATGTCTCATCAGTTCAACGCAGCTGTAATAAAATTGATTAATGATCAGGAAGAGCATATTGAAAAGGAGTTTCATTCTCTTTATCAATCATGCTACATGGCTCCTTCAAAAATCTATCAGCAGCCAGAAGGGGTTGCCTGTCATCAGCCAGAAGCAGGAGTTCCCGGTCGGCAGTCAGATGAGGCAGTCTCTTTACAGGAACATATGCCTCGAAAGGCTGTTGATCTTGATGGTGCAAGGCGAATTCTTGGTTTGGCTCTTCCTGGAAGTTCGTTTGCAACCTCGTACAGTGCCAAAATCAGATTTGATGCCATGGCACGGTTCAGCTTTTATTCCATGATGAGGCTTTTGGGAAAACTTATGAGTTCCCTTGTGCCGGAAGATCCTGAATCAAGAGCATTAAGGGAGTCTGCAAGACAGATCAGAAAAGAGTCACTGCGATCAGTCATGCTCCATTTTGATGAGTACCGGCATCATTTACAGTCAGAATATTTTTTCCCGCTTGTTCAGGCTGTTGCAAGGGATTTGAGGGAAAAACTGATAGAGATGTCCCGCATGTGTGAAGTGGAAAGTGGTTATATTGAAACACTGATCTCAAATGAACAGACAGATAAATCGGACAAGCTTGAGCATGTCAAAAACATTGCATCTGCCACACATGAGATCGCGGACAGAATAAATGAAATCTATATAAAAGCTATATCTTGATCAAGTCCAGGAACGGGATAAATTATGCTCAAAAAAATCATTTCAGGTGGCCAGACTGGTGCTGACAGGGCAGCCCTTGATACAGCAATAAAATTTAATCTGGATCACGGAGGATGGGTGCCTGCCGGAAGACGGTCGGAAGATGGATCTGTGCCGGAGCGGTACAATCTTGTTGAAATGGAAACAGACAGCTATCCCAAAAGAACACAAAAGAATATCATTAACTCTGATGGAACCCTTATCATCTCTCGCGGAATACTCTCGGGCGGTTCCCTGCTGACCAGAAAAACAGCATCAATGTTTAATAAGCCCTGGTGTCATATTGATCTGATGGATATGGATGAGTTTGAGGGGGCTGTTATCCTGCATGGTTTTGTTGCGGACAACCAGATTGAAGTTTTAAATGTAGCCGGCCCAAGAGCAAGTCAGGATCCTTTTATCTACAGGTCTGTCAAAGCCATCATTGAGACATTTATCTATATGGAGCTGATGGAGACATCGCCTGATGAGCTAAGGGCTGACGATATCATCCTGTTCCAGAGAAAACCGGAAGTATTCTGCAGCACCATTGATGAGGCTGTGCGCTTTCTGGCTGACACAATGCAGTTGAGAACCAGATCTGTGATTGCAAATTCCAGTGATAACCATATTGGATCACTCTATTTTTCTCTTTCCGACACCATAAAGGTCAAGCTGGGTCTTGATGCCGGCAATACAGAGCTTCTTGAAGCCTGCCGGAAGCATCTTGAGCTGCAAAAGGATACTTGTTTCGAGAGTGGAAACGGCGAGGAGTTTACAGGTTCTGTCATGGATATTGAGGATGCGGCCATGGTGATACTCAAGGAGCTCAGGCAGTTTCTTAAAAGGAGTCATATATTAAGGATCATTAATTAATGATACCTATCAGAGATACTATCACATCAAGAACCATTCCTGTTGTGACCTATATCATAATTGGAATAAACACCCTGTTCTATCTTTCCCAGGCAGGCATGGAATCAGGTATTAATTCATTTATATATACATACGGTTTTGTTCCTGCAAAATTGACTGTGCCGGAGATAGCAGCCTATTTTACTCTTTCTGATATTATCTTTTCTACTGTTTCGTATATGTTTTTACATGGCGGACTGTGGCATTTTGTCGGAAACATGTGGTTTTTATATATTTTTGGAGATAATGTTGAGGATCATCTGGGGCCATTCAGGTTTGCGGGGTTCTATATGATTTGCGGAGTGGCCTCGGCTCTTCTTCATTTTTTTCTCAACCCGCTATCTCCTGTTCCAACCATTGGAGCAAGTGGAGCCATTGCAGGGGTAATGGGGGCCTATTTCATTTTATATCCCAAAGCAAAGATTTTAACCCTGATTCCAATTATTATAATACCCTGGTTTGTTGACATTCCCGCTTTTATATTTCTGGGTTTCTGGTTTTTTATCCAGTTTTACAATGCCACAGACAGCGGAAGTGTCGCGGGGATCGCATGGTGGGCACATGTTGGCGGATTTATTTCAGGCATAATAATGGTCAAGGTGTGGGGAGAGCTGCCTCAGCCACCTGCCGAAGAGAAGCTCAAATCCCTGACTGCAAGAAAAAAAAGTCCCAAACTCCAGAATATTCATGCAAGACCTGTCTCTAATTCTTTAGATCTCACCGGAAATATTGAAATAACATCTCTTGAATCTGTTGTTGGCACCATGAAATTAGTCAATATCCCATGGGGGTTTTACACAAGGCTTTACAATGTCAATGTGCCGCCAGGAGTTCAAAACGGTACTCAACTCAGGCTTGCAGGTATGGGAAGAGTTGGCTCTTATGGAGTACGGGGTGATATGTACCTTACGGTTGATATCAAAAATCCTGTTCTCTGATATTTGAGAGTACAGCCTTTTTGCATTTCATTCATGGCATATCATTCTTTTATGGTATCAGGGCATGTGACACTCCTGCAGCAATTAAATCTAAAAAGAAAGCCACACTCATATTATTACCGATTTTGTAGAGACGCGTAACGGGAATATCTGCTTTATACTACAAGGATCGAAAGGATACAAACAACAGTGACCGAACTTATTGATGTTGCCAAGAAATTTTCAGGAAGTGATGTTAATGAAACAGTCAGGGAACTGCTGAACCGCTACCAACAGGCATCACAGGAAGTTTTCAGGAAAATATTGTCTGATAAGGAAGCAAAGCATGATCAGATTATTGACGTGCTTAACTCAAGACTGCTTTTTGTACAGGCTGAAAGGGAAGAGTTTGCTGATAAGATAAAGTCACTTGATGAGGTCTTGAAAGTCAGGGATAAAGAGATAGAGACTTTGCGTAATGAGGTAAAGGAAAAAGATACACAGATATCAGGCAAGACCAAGGAGCTGGAAAGCAAAGCCAAGGAGATAGAGGTCAAGGGCAAAGAGATAGAGACTTTGCGTAATGAGGTAAAGGAGAAAGATACACAGATATCAGGCAAGACCAAGGAGCCGGAAGACAAGCCGAGACAGCCAGAAAACACAAGC
>JADFYT010000205.1 GCA_015232935.1 Desulfamplus sp. | reverse complement strand
CCATAAAACCTGACTCCCCATAAAGATCAATATCAATCTCCGGTATCAGAACAAAATTGGCATCCTGCTGGGCAAGAGCAGCCGTGGCAGCCAGAAATCCTGCATGGCGTCCCATCAGTTTGATAAGACCAATTCCATAGGGATATCCTTCTGCTTCATTATGAGCACCCTTAATAGCACTTGTGGCTATATCCACAGCAGTATCAAATCCAAAGGTTTTTGAGACCAGATATATATCATTGTCAATGGTCTTGGGAATTACAACCACGCTTATTTTCAGTTTTCTTGAGGTTATCTCGTCAGCGATTTTATTGGCAGCAACAAGAGTGCCATCTCCTCCCACCATGAAGAGAATACCGATATTCATCCGTTCCAGGCAGTCCAGGACATCATTTATATCCTGTGTTCCGCGAGAAGAGCCAAGTATGGTGCCCCCTGTATCAAGAATATTGGATACAGCATGGGGAGTAAGTTCAATTACATCATGGCCATATTCAGGGATGAAACCTTGAAGCCCGTATTTGATGCCGTAAATATTTCTGACTCCATAGCAGTGGTACAGCTCAAGAACAACAGAACGAATTATGTCATTGAGTCCAGGGCACAAACCGCCGCAAGTTACGATGGCACATTTAAGTTTGCTTGGATCAAAATATATTTTTTCTCTGGGGCCTGCCATTTCAAAACTTGGAATTTCAATTCCATTTTCAGTATAGTATGCGATAGATTCGTAATCAACCGTAGCTATTACCCGATCACTGTCTTTAACAAAGCGGTTTGTGTATCCACCTTTGATCTTTCCCATTAAGGGAGATGGTATTTTTGCCTCTCCGAGAGTCTGAATTCTGGTGTCAATATTGTCTATGTCCATTGGCACTCCTTGTTAATGTTATCTATTTATTTGTCTGTAGAAAACCACGTCCTTTGGGCGTGGTCAAAGGTGTTAGGCTCCGCCTGAAAAGTGTTTTTAAAATCGCGGTGGCGAAGCCATGAATCGGCCGAAAGGCCACGTCCTATGGGCGTGGATAGGTCGATTTAAGCGATTTTTTTTACTGTCCTTGTTCAGGAATTTAAATCCAATAGTAATCATTATCCGGTAAACTTGAATGCACCCTTACCAAGGATATCATGAAGGTGAATAATGCCTATAAGATGATTGTTTGTATCGGTAACAGGAAGGATTGTTATCTGATGTTTTTCCATGATATTAAGTGCATCATACAGGGGAAGTTCCGGCATTATGACATGGGGATTTTTTGTCATCACCTCGTCAACCTTCATGTGCTTGAAGTCAACAGTCATTTTCGCGATGCAGTGTCTGATATCTCCGTCCGTGATAATACCTGACACCTTGCTGTCTGCCTCAAGTATAAATACTGCACCAAGTTTGAATTTTTCCATCTCTTCAATGGCCTTTACCATAGAAGTACCAGGTAAAACAGATGGAATATTGGTGCCTGAGAACATTATCTCTCCAACCATACAGGAGAGTCTTTGACCCAGGGTGCCCCCTGGATGGGATCTTTTGAAATCACTGATTTTGAACTGCTTTTTCTTTATAAGTACCACGGCTAAAGCATCTCCCATTGCAAGCTGTGCAGTGGTGCTGCATGTGGGGGCAAGTCCCAGGGGGCACGCCTCTTTTTCAACTCCAGTGTCAATAACAATATCGCATTGCCTGGCCATTGATGAGTCAAGACTGCCTGTAAAGGCGATCATGGGACACCCAAGAGACCGGATAGATGGCAGCAGTATATTGAGTTCACCTGTCTCTCCGCTGTTGGAAATGGCAATAAAAACATCGTATCTGGATACCATGCCAAGGTCTCCATGCATAGCTTCAACAGGGTGAAGAAACATGGCGTTTGTACCGGTACTGCAAAGTGTCGCAACAACTTTTCTGCCAATAAGTCCTGACTTTCCTATACCTGAAATAATTACTCTGCCGGTGGAGTTGCAGATAACATCAACCATTTTTTCAAAATCAGATCCTATTTTTTTAGTCAGATGAAGAATGCTTTCAGCTTCTTGTTTTAATACATCAATTGCATCATCAATAATCATATTCAGTCTCGTTAATCATATTCAATTTCGTTTTTTTGCTCATCAGTCATAATTTCTCTGAATTGCTACAATAGATTGTCAAGTCAGGCTATAGAACATATACCTTTAAGATATCGACAGTTTTAACTGCTGCCTTGCAGATCAATGCTGCAAGGTACCTTGTTTTTTTATATATTCATAGCATTTTTGGGTAATGGAGTGATATAAAAAAATAAAAATTACGCAAGATCAAAGTGTTGACATATTTTTTGATAATGGTATATTGCTTTGTTCAAAAAATATTGTGCTGGAATGTGGTTTTAAGCCATTTTTATATGCTGTTTATGGCATATCATTCTTATGAAGTTCCAGCTTGAATTGTTATTATGAATACAGGGCGGAAACCAGTTGGTTTCCATTATTTTTTTGAAAAAACTATGCGGGGTCAAGCAAATGATTTGTACAACTGTAAGAAATGGTGATGAATGTGTTTTTATGTCGGCCAATGGCTGTAAATATAATGGTGGTGAATGCAAGCCAATAGTTGAAAAATGTGAAGGATGTCAGAGGATTGTGGAAAATGCCAACGGAAAATTTTGCACAGCAGCTCCGGATCCTGCAATAAAATGGAAAAACGGGATATGTAATCTTGCAACTCATGCAAAAATTATTGTTGAAACCAAGAAGCAGAAGCTCAATCCGATTAAGGCATCAAAGAGAAAATAAGTTTTACTTTAATTAGACTACTGTAGTTTTGAATTGAACATTCTGGAGAAACGACACGACAGAGGATGGTCATGACCAAACTTTTTTCTGATATGAATATGGTCATGATCAAAAAAAACAGCGTAAACAAAAGCATTAAACAATATCAGGAAACAATACAAATATGAATCCTCTTGCCGCACAACTAAATTCTGTTATAGAAAGCGTAAATCCTCATGTTCTGGAGATGTTATCTGACATGGGAAAAAACCTGTATTTTCCCAAAGGGATACTTACCCAGAGTGCAGAGGCCAAACAGAAGGCTCACAAAATAAATGCCACCATAGGCATTGCAAAGCAGAATAATACCGTGATGGCTCTGCCATCTGTAACATGCCTTGTCAATGGAATTGAGCCAGATAATTTTCTCCCCTATGCCTCATCTTTTGGGGTGCCAGAACTCAGGGATTGCTGGAAAAAAGCTCTTTTCCACAAGAATCCATCTCTTGCCGGAAAACAGATCAGCCTTCCTGTGGTTACAGGTGGTATTACTCACGCTGTAAGCACATTTGCGGATTTGTGGGTGGATGAAGGTGACACTGTTATTCTGCCAGATATGATGTGGGGCAATTACAGCATGACATTTAGTGTGAGAAATCGTGCTAAAATTGTCCAGTACAAAACCTATACCCCTGATTTGAAAAAAATGGACCTGGATGCTTTTGAATCAATGATGTTACAGCAAGCATCAGAAAATAAAAAAATTGTTACAATGCTCAATTTTCCACACAACCCGACAGGATACACGGTCTCTGTTGACGAGGCCAAAAGAATGGCATCAATCCTTATCAGTATTGCAAAAGGAGGGACAAATGTTGTGGTTGGGTGTGATGATGCTTATTTCGGTCTGTTCTTTGAAGAGGAGACAATCAAGGAGTCTGTTTTCTCGCTTCTTGCCGGAGCAGATAAGCGTCTGGTAGCCGTAAAAATGGATGGGGCAACCAAAGAAGATTATGTCTGGGGACTCCGTACCGGTTTTTTGACTTACGGAACAGGTTTGAATTCTGCTGCCTCAAGCCAGGATGACCTTGCAGAGCTCTATCTCGCCCTTGAAAAGAAAACAGCCGGCTGTATTAGAGGTTGTGTTTCCAATGTCTCGCATCTGAGCCAGTCCATTGTTCTAAAATCCATGGAAGACAAATCATATCCTGAATATAAGCAGGAAAAATTTGATCTTCTTAAAGCAAGGGCTTTAGCTATAAAAGATGTATTAAAAGATCCTGTTTATGACAACGCCTGGGATGTTTATCCATTTAATTCAGGTTATTTTATGTGCATACGACTTAAAGACGTGGATGCTGAAACGTTGCGTGTGCATATGCTCAATGCCTATGGTATTGGCCTTATATCTATTGGAAGCGACAACATCAGAGTGGCCTTCTCATGTCTTGAGCAGGAACAGGTCAAACTGCTTTTTGATATGATACTTCAGGGTGTCAATGATCTAAGACAGAACAAAAAGTAAATAAACGTTCATGGCCGCTGCGTAGGCACCCTGAATCATGAAAGTCAGAATGTATTTTCATGGTAAGAGCGGCTTGCGACTGCTTGGGCTACTCATAGTTTACACGCATTAAGAAAAGTCCCCTTGCCGGAGCTGTAGCTCCAGCAAGGGTTCTATCCTTTGCCTCAAGAATTTTTCTGAAATCATCAGGTGTTATTCTGGAGAGTCCCGCCATAACTATTGTGCCTACAATGTTTCTTACCATGAAAAGAAAAAAACCATTCCCTCTTATTTTAAA
>JADFYT010000204.1 GCA_015232935.1 Desulfamplus sp. | reverse complement strand
GTGATAGTGGTGGAAGATTAGAGTTGTTTGTGTGTTCTTTTTACGGAAGATTCTCTTCAAGTGATTGCTGCTGTGCATCTTGTGTTGATCTTTGCGGATACTTGATAATTATAAAATTTGTGTTATTATTCATAACCATATCGACTTCCTTCGGTATGGTTATTTTTTTTATTACTCAGGAATTTCAATCAGACATTAATTGCAGCCCAAGCTGCTTATGTCCAAAAACAACAGCCCGGTAAAGGAATATACCGGCAAAACTAATTAATTAGGAGAGATTAATGTTGGACAGTTTAAGGGCATATTCCTTCCGGTCTTTAATGGTCATTGTTCTTTTTATGGCTCTTTTGATGATATTGCTCAATTCAGGTCTCTATTGGGGACTTAAGCAACTTGTGCTTACCCTGACACCAGGATCAGATTTCAGGCTTGTTATACCAGGCTATAATATGGAAATCCTGATACAGAGTCTTTCAGATGTTGTAAAAAATTTAAATTTTTTGTTGGATAATTATTGGGTTTGGGTGTTGCCTGCAACCTCCGTTTTTTTTCTTGCAGCAGCTATTTTTCTTTGGATTATAATGAGGGTTTTTGTCTCTTCTCTTTTTTCATCAAACAGAGCCTTTGTTGTACAGCCATCTTTAAAAACATCCAGATCTGTATTAGAGACAGGGGTAAAAGAAGATAAAAAAGATCATGCTGACCAGAGGATGGAGCAGGAGAGGCAACGCCGTCTTTTTCTTCATTTTCTTTCTGTTCTTCAGCGTGAAGGTCGCATTCTTGACTTCTTTAGCGAGGACTTAAGCCTTTACGATGATGAGCAGATAGGAGCGGCGGTAAGAAGTATTCAGGAAGATTGTAAAAAGACCGTTGAAAAATATCTCGCCCCTTGCCCTGTGCTCAGCAGTGAAGAGGGGGATATGGTTGATATTATGCCTGGATTTGATCCAGATGCCATTAAACTGACGGGCAATGTATCTGGTTCTCCACCATTTAAAGGTATTTTAAGACATAGAGGCTGGAAAGCTGGCAAAAAAGAGATACCAAGATTGTCAGACTTTATTGACTCTTCAATTATTGCTCCGGCTGAAGTAGAGATTGAATAAGTCAATCTCCCTCTGCCACAGATCGATACGCCGATTAGTTCCCCCGTCTTCGTTTCCACTTGGGAGAGATGGCTTCTCGGGAAAAAGTTTAACAGTTCAAGGAATGAGTTAGAAATAAGATGCCCATTTTAAAATCTATATACTCCGCCATTCAAGGTCGGTGTATTATGAAATGAGCAAGTTATCTAAAACCGATTCCTGAATGTACAGATTGGAAGTAATGGAGTTTTGCAGTGAAAAATGCTCGTTATATTGTCGGAATAGATCTTGGAACAACCAACAGTGTTGTTGCCTACTGTGATACCCTGAACAATGAGATGTCTGATATCAAAATCTTTCAGATTCCTCAACTGACAGATTCAGGGGTGATTGATAAAAGAGATGTACTGCCATCCTTTATTTATATAAAAGATGGCCATGAAATGGATGTGCAGTCACTAAAAATGCCCTGGAGTGATTCAGGCACAGGTTCAAAAGAAGGAATAGCCTCTTCGGAACTATCTGATTTAGAGGAGGATTTTGATTCTCGATCTGAATCATATGCTTTTGACAAATTTCTTGCTGTAGGGGAATTTGCAAGAGAAAGAGGGGCTGAAGTTCCGCACAAGCTTATATCTTCATCAAAATCATGGCTGTGCAATCAGGCTGTTGACAGAGAGTCTCCAGTCCTGCCTTGGGAGACAACCGGAAATGTAAAGAAATTTTCTCCGGTCCAGGCATCCTGTGCGATCTTGAGCCATATTAAAAATGCCTGGAACAATGAACAGGCAAAGTCAGAGCACTCTTTTGAACTGCAAAGACAGACAATTTACCTCACTGTTCCAGCCTCATTTGATGCTGTTGCAAGGGAACTTACGGTTAAATCTGCAAAACTTGCGGGTTTTGAGAATATTATTCTTATAGAGGAACCTCAGGCTGCTTTTTATTCATGGATCGACCAGTCAGGAGATAAATGGAGAAAAAGTGTAAAAAAAGGGGATGTTGTTCTTGTTTGTGATATTGGTGGCGGAACAAGCGACTTTAGCCTTATTCAGGTCAAGGAAGGGCCAGGCAGCACTCTGGAACTGGAACGGGTCGCAGTTGGAGATCATCTTCTTGTCGGGGGTGATAATATTGATTTTGCATTATCCTATTTTCTTGCAGCAAGATTGCGGGAAAAAAACAGGAAATTAGATGCCTGGCAGATGCGTGGTCTTGTCCATTCGTGCCGAAAGGCAAAAGAAAAATTATTTGGTAACGAGGGTGTTCAAGAGTGTCAGATAACTATTCTTGGCAGAGGGTCCGGCCTTATAAAGGGGACCATAAAACAGAATCTTGCTATCCAGGATGTGGACAAAGTAATACTTGACGGCTTTTTTCCGATATGTGATCTCAACGATAAGCCTGCCTCATCAAATATTTCAGGCATGAAGGAGTTCGGTTTATCCTATGAGGCTGATCCGGCAATTACACGGCATCTTGCAAGATTTCTTTCGACACACCATGATGAACATGGTCAACCCCTGCTGCCGACAGCGGTTGTTTTTAATGGTGGAGTGATGAAGTCCCAACTTATCAGAAACCGCTTGATGGATGTATTAAGAAAATGGCATCAGGAACATGGAAAAGCAGTATTTGCAAGTGTTGAACACAGTGACATCAATGAATCTGAGTATCAAGATATTCGTGAAATTGAGGCCGTGGACTTTGACCTTTCTGTAGCACGGGGTGCTGTCTATTATGGACAGGCGGCACGCGGAGATGGCATTAAAATCAGGGGAGGACTTGGCAAGTCATACTATATGGCAATCGAGGCTTCCATGCCCGCGGTTCCCGGGATACCGATGCCTACAAGAGCACTTTGCATCGCCCCCTTTGGTATGGAAGAGGGTACTCAGGCAGAGAGTCGTGACAGGCTGTTTAATCTTGTGGTTGGTGAAAAGGTCAAGTTTGATATAATGACATCATCTACAAGGCATGAAGATTTGGTAGGCCATATTGTTGATGATTGGGAAGATATGGATATTGTTGGGCTGACTTCAATTGAAACTGTGCTTGAGGGTAACAGTGAAGGATTTATCCCTGTAACTTTTGAGGTCAAGGTGACAGAGGTTGGAACTCTTGAGTTTTGGGCATGTTCAAGAGATGATGACAGAAGATGGCGTCTGGAGCTGAATGTAAGACCCAAAGAGTGACTTCTCAACTCATTTCATGGTAAACGTTCATGAACGACGGAATTAACCCTTTCTAAAGCATGAAAGCCATGATCTGTTTTCACGGTAAAAAATATTGACAGGAGATTAGTTTGGATTTTCAGGATAGACGATATGTTGTGGGAATTGATCTTGGCACAACCAATTCAGCAGTGTCCTATGTTGACTTGACACAACTGGAAGAGAAAAGCAGAACCAGAGCGATTAAAATATTCAAGGTGCCGCAGCTTACCAGTGCCGGAGAGTTTTCTGCTGTTTCCGTGCTTCCGTCATTTTTATATATTCCTGGAGAGTATGACATATCCAAAGAGTCTATAAAGCATCCCTGGAAGCGTGAAAAAGATATGTTCGCGGGAGTTTTTGCTCGTGAGCATGGTTCTTTGATACCTTCAAGGCTTGTTTCATCGGCAAAAAGCTGGCTGTGTCACGCAAGAGCTGACCGTCAGGCAAAAATATTGCCCTGGGGGTCAGAAAATGTTGACAAGCTATCCCCTGTGGCAGCAACGGCAGAGTATTTAAGACACATAAAAAAAGCCTGGAACTATTCTGTAAAGGACGAAGATGATTTTCTTGAAAATCAGTATGTTGTCATAACAGTACCAGCATCTTTTGATGAGGCTGCAAGAGAATTTACCCTGGAAGCCGCGCGTGAAGCTGGTTTTGGACAGCATATTACTCTGCTTGAAGAGCCTCTTGCCGCATTTTACAGCTGGCTTGCCGCACATGAGCATGACTGGCAGTCTTATGTCAAGCCGGATGATCTGATTCTGGTCTGCGATGTCGGTGGTGGTACAACAGATTTTACACTGATAACCTTGAAAGAGGCTCAGGGTTCTCCCCGTTTTGAAAGGCTTGCGGTTGGAGATCACCTCATTTTAGGGGGAGACAACATTGATCTTGCCCTTGCAAGATTTGTTGAGTCAAAATTTGTTAAAAAAAGACAGCTGACTGCTGATAAATGGAAAACGTTATGTCATAAATGCAGGGCGGCAAAAGAAAAAATCCTGGATAGCCAGACAGAAGCCAAGGCAAGTCAGACAGAAGGAGTGCAAACTGATGGTGTCCTTCTAAATAATCAAAAGAGCAGTGTAAGGATAACCCTTAAAGGGGAAGGACGTGCACTTATTGAAGGAACGTTGTCTGCTGATTTGACAAAGACAGAGCTTGAAAACATTCTATGCGAAGGCTTTTTCCCGGATATTGAACCTTCAAACGATTTTGTGAGGAGAACAGGAAAAGCTATAGCTGAATTTGGACTTCCCTATGAGCA
>JADFYT010000203.1 GCA_015232935.1 Desulfamplus sp. | reverse complement strand
CACACCGTTTTATGCTGCCCCTGAGCAGATTGATTCTCCTGAAACAGCAGATCAAAGGGCAGATCTTTATTCTGCCGGGGTGATCCTTTACAGGATGCTGACAGGTCATCTGCCCGACAAAAACCCGGCCTTGCCAAGTGTTTTGAATGCTCAACTGGATAGCAACTGCGACCGGTTCATTCTCAAGGCTATCGCTCCTGATCCAGATGACCGGTTCCAGACAGCAGATGCCATGTCTGATGAATTAAACGGGCTGCATCTGTCATATAAAAATTCCAGACAAAAACAATGCGTTGCTTCAGACGACATTTTTGATGGAGAGAACCGTACGCAGAAGGATAACAGCACGGCTCCCCGAACAACGCCCGTACATCCCATAAGATCCGAGTCTTCCAGAATACTTGCAAAACATGCCAGTACGTTTTTTGATCTGGATGATCTGCACCAGCCCGTGCTTTTTGTTGATAACAAGTTTCAAAAAACAGGCGATACGACAATTAAAGACATGGCCACCAACCTGATCTGGCAACAATCCGGCTCTCGCCATCCCATGCCGTGGCACCAGACCCAAAGTTATATCCAGACGCTGAACGAATCCAGATTTGGAGGCTATCAAGATTGGCGTATGCCCACCATAAACGAGATACTGTCACTGGTACGCCCGTTGTCTGATGACGATTTTTGCATGGAGTCCATGTTCTCGCCTGATCAAAAGTGGCTTTGGAGCGGTGATACCCGCTCAAAAAAATCTGTCTGGACTGTGGATGCCCAAATGGGCTTTGTTACCTGCAGCGATCTTTTTGATTATAATTTTGTAAAAGGGGTTTGTTCTATAAGCAAGTAAAAAAGAGGTGTTCTTATAATTTCATGCCTTGATCAACAGCCAGAGCATGTTTTAAAGGCAGGCCTGCTGCCACTATTTTCCGGGCTGCTGTTTGATTGTCATAGACTACATACCTAATATTCAGACTATGTTTTTCTGTATCCCAGATCACGTATTTGGCTCCTGGATCACCGTCACGTGGCTGGCCGACACTGCCGACATTGATCATATATTTGTTGTCTTTTTCAAGCTGAACCATACCCGGATTCAATGGTTTAACCTGGATATCTCCATCTTCAGGGTAAACAAGGCTTAATCTGTGGGTATGCCCCAAAAAACAAGTTGACTCTTTTATATGTTTAAACGCATGGAGCAATTCAACGTCTGGAATCTGGTGAAGATAACGCCGAACAGAATCCGGCCAGAATCCATGTACAAAAAAAGCCTGATACCAAGAAAGATTGACTTTCAAACCCTTTAAATAGTCAAATGATGACAGTGATAGTTTGGACAGGGTATTGTCCAAAGATCTTTTGACATCCCCGATATACCAGTTATAAACTTTTTTATTTACACAGGCCAGGTCATGATTGCCCAAAACCGATAATATCCTGCTTGCGATCATCTGCTGAATAACAGCCTCAGGGTCAGCACCATATCCAACATTATCCCCCAGTGAAATGATTTTATCGACAGCCTGTAGTTCAATATCTTTTAGAGCCGTTGTAAATGCCTCAATATTACCATGAATATCTGAAATGACAGCGATTCGCATATTGCTCCCATGTTTGTTTTAAACGTTGATTGCCCAAAATCAATACATGGCCGTTTCGTGGCCACCCCGAATCATGAAAATCAGAATGCGTTTTCATGGTAAAGGCAAGTTCTGACAGAAGTCTATCTCTCTTTTTCAATGGATATGCAGGTATAGGGAATCTGGATATAGCTTGTAAGGATTGAGAGTCTGTCCATTGAAGCGTCTTTCAGGATTCTGGAAATATTTATACCTAAACCAACATAGATATTTCGTTCCTGATCTCCTTGACCGGAGTAACCCCTTGCATAGTATCCCAGATGAAGTTCAAGATATCTCAGGTATTTTTGTGTAATAGACTCAAAACCGTCAAGTTTGAGTGCTACAAGATATTTTAAATGCTCATAATCAGTAAAAAAATCAATTGAATCAAAAGCCGGGGTATACTCTGCCCTGAAATCAATTTTTTTTGACAGTTCCGGATTTGTCTTGATCAGGTACGCAGCGGCGGCACCAATACCATTCATTATAAAATCTTCATGCGAAAAGCCGTAATCAGAAAAAGAGTCTCCAATTTCCATCCAGCTCATAATGGCAAAAGATGAAAGAGAGCCAAGCAAGGCACCTTTGCTGTCGGAATATCCCCAGTATTTACAGGCAGAGCCAAGAAGATGGGATAAAGTATAGCCAAGATAAAAATGTCCAAGTTTATCTGCTCCGCCCTCTTTGGTGTTGTCAGCGAACCATCCTTCATCTTTAACGGAAGGCGATCTTGAAAAATAGTCCCAGTTTGCGACCCCCCACGCTGTTATGGCACTTAATCCTGAAATATTTGCGATCATAACCTTTTTCTCTTTTGAAAAATCTGAAAAAGATGACACGTCAAACCCGGACGCATTAAGTGGAAAAGCAAGAAGCATCAATAAAAGCTTATATTTCATTGTGAAAAAAATATGCTTCATTATGAAATCAGGAACAGTTGCAAAAATACGAGGTTTTATGTCTCTGCGAACATGTTTCATGGTGTCATGGCGTATGGTGTCATGGCGTATGGTGTCATGGCGTATCATGGCGTATGGCAGAAGATCTCATCCATGTTATATTGCAGATGCTTGAGCCGATTTCAGGGCATCTTTCAGTTTTGCCTCTGCGTCAGCCAGCTTCTGTAACCCTTCAGCACGTTTTTGCCTGTTTTCAGCATCCATTTTAATCCCGCTGTCAATGGTCGAGATAAGTTTTTCTGTCATGTTCTGCAGGGTCTCAACCTTTACAAACCCCTCTCCCTGAGCCTGTTTGATTGACGACTGGGTCTCTCCAAGCAGGGCGGCTGTTGAGTTCATAAGCTCATTGGTCATTGATCTTGTCTCGTTGACCAAAAGCATTGCCTTTTTCTGGTCAAACAGTGAGATGGCAATTACAAGCTGCTTTTTCCACTCAGGAACCATCATCAGAATCGACTCTTGAATCATCTCGACAATGGATTTTGATCCCTCCTGTGCTATACGGATGGTCGGGCCCGATGTGACAGCCGAAGTTCTGGCAAGTTTGAGGTTGTACACTCTTCTGTCCAAAGATTGTATTGTATCCCCAAAATCCTTGAGTTTTTGCAGATCCATGGGATCTGTGCTCTCCATCTGTTCAAGTTGGGCTCTTCTTCGTTCAAACTCCGCCTGCATCTCATTGAGCTTTATTTCGCCTGCCGCGATAAGTATCTCAAGAGAGTCAAAATACTCCTGATTCCGGTCATAGAGAGTATCAAGGCGATTAAGGTGTTCAAGCTGCGTGCTTTTTTCCGATTCAAGATGCTTTGTAATATCATCTATCTGGACCTTCAGGGTCTCATATCTTCTTAAGAAAGCTCTTGCACTGTCAAGTTTGGCGGCAAGCCACCCTCCAACTATGGGGATATAGGAGACAGCGTTGCTCGCGGCACTGCCGGCACTTCTGGGCAGAGATCCCACATCCAGATCAAGTATTTTACCCTTAAGATCAGACATGAGTTCACCGACAGGTCCGGCATCTCCGGATCTGATATGTGACAGGACTGAATCTGTAAATGTGACCATGTTTTTCTGGTCTTTAACGCCAAATGCCAGCACGGACTGAGAGTTGCTGAAATCAAGCTGTGAGGCCATATTCTGTGCCATGGCAAGTTTGTCAGGGCTTTGCTCTTCGAGTCTCAGGATCATGGAGCTTTTTGTCTGGTCGGTCAAATTAAGAACCGGCAAATTTGTGGATGACATAATAGATATCTCCTGTTTGGTGCCTTGCTCCCCGGCTTCTGTTAAAAAAAAACAGGAATATGAGGAGGGGGGCTTTACGGGTTGGGGACTTATCCCTCAAAGGAAGGGCTTGCAAGTTGCGGGAGAACGTAAAGGGCTTGCCCCTGCGTTATTTGTAACTATATAAATTCGACAAATCCTTATAATACCTCTATTTTGAATCGCTCAAGGTCAAAAGGCGTTCTGTAATTATATCCATGGTTGCTTCATTGGGAGTTTGCATGACACCGTTGATTGTGTTTGGAATGCCTTTAATCTTGAGCACTGAAGTGTCGCTTCCGGCACCTGCCATGCCGCTTCTGAATCCATGTTTTTTCCATGCAAATTGACGGATATCATCACTTTTGAGGGCATTGAGCAGCTTCTTGCCCTTGTCTGAAAGAGAGATAAACGGATGGCTTGACCATACCGTAGGGAAGGGGTATAGAATCCGAACCTTTGAATTCAAAAGCGGCAGAGCCTCTTCATGGGCATGGGCAAACTCCAGAAGCTGGTTTTCATACCCCACAATTATGGGATAGGCTCCTGCCCCCTGCTGCAAGAACATGTTGAACAAAACCTCGGATGAGTGTTCCATATGGCCAAGTCTTGCGAAGAAACGCTCTAATGCCGGCAGCACGGAAGCGACAGTTGCCGGAGTGACCACATCCCCCTTATTCAAGGTATTCGCAACCAGAGCAGCAAAAATATTTCCGGAATTACTTTTGGTAGGATCTGTGGAGCGGATCATCACATTGCCGTAAAGCTGTTCAAGCCCGATCTCTTTCCACGCTTTTTTTGACATTATA
>JADFYT010000202.1 GCA_015232935.1 Desulfamplus sp. | reverse complement strand
TGGTCGAGAAAAAAGATTACGATCTTGTTTTTATGGACATCGAGATGCCAGAAATGGATGGAGTAGAAGCAACCAAAAGGATAAGAATGCTCGATTCTATATTGCCTGACATTCCAGTTATCGCAATGACAGCCCACGCAATGCAAGGTGCCCGAGAATATTTCATTGAATCCGGAATGAACGATTATATCTGTAAACCGATTGACCCTGATGAACTTCTTTCAGCTATCCGCCGGCAGGTTAGACATGGATCAGGGCAAACAGCCGAGCAATCATACACGGATAATAGTGTTGAATGTAAACCTGATTCAGACAACATCACGGCATTAACCCCTGATTCAATATCTACTGCACAACCAGAAGCTGTGATTCAACATTCAGTAACTATTCTGCAAAAAGGAGCTGCTATACAAAATTCAGGAGCCATTCTGCAACCATCAGGAAGTCAGGTTGATGATTCTGCAGGACTGCTCCAAATTTTTAACCGTGATAATTTTCTGGATAGAGTGTGCGGAAACGAGGATATATTGAAACAGTTAGTGGCACTTATACCGAAGAGCATGTTAGATGAGATCAAGAATTTGAAGAGAGCTCTGGATAGCGGTAATGCTTCGGATATACGACTGTGTGGACACACAATAAAAGGAATGGCCGCCAATTTTTCAGCAGACAGGATACGAGACACGGCACATAAGATAGAGCTTGCCGGAAAAGCGGGTGATGTGGATCTTGCAGTTTTGCTTGCAGCAAGGCTGGAGAGGAATGCGGCTGAACTGAAATGCGTGTTGCTGGATATGTTCCCTGAACTTTTTTCTTCTTCTGTCTGAATCAGGATGGCAGGGATAAAAAGGATGCAAAGGATCAGATGATCCTGCTTTATCCTTGAATCCCGGGAATCCTGATTCAGACAAATATGATAGAGAGGCTATTCGTCTGCTAAACGGGCATGATTGACATGTATCAATCACCCCCAAATATAAAAATGATAGTCATTTTCACGGTAAAAAAAAGATTACTTCAACATGGGCACCGTAAGGCTTCCATCCATAAGAAACAGAATCTCGGCCTTGTCCCCCTTTTTCTCGATTGCCTTGTCCAAAGCCTCTTGAAGCGAACCGAACGGCCTGATGAAGAGCTTTTCAAGGGTATCAGGTTCAATGTCGGTAACACCCCACATTTGTGCCCACAGCCCTATCTCGGCCATCTTGGCGGCCTTGTGATATCCAAGTTTATATCCCTTGTCAATAGTTTCAAGAACCTCTTTGGGGGTGTCGCAGCTTCCCAAAAGATCGGCAAAGGCTTTACCTCCAATTCCGCACCTGCATTTTGCCACAAGAATCAGGATTCCATCCTCTTTGAGAGCAAGTTTTCCATTATCAATTCCCTTTTGTGCCTGATACAGGTCTATGTCAGCCGGAAATTTGACCACAGAGACAACAATATCGGCCTTCTTCTTTATGGGAACAGCAAACACCTCATTCGCACGGTCAATGGCGGCAGCAAAGGAGGCATGGATATTACCTGCCGTGACCGCATAGATTTTGTGGTTCTTGTCAAGCACGGTCATGATTGCAAAGATCTCTTTCTCAACGGTTTTAAGGGCATCAATCATATCCTCATGAACCGGGTTTCCCTCAAGTGCAAGGGCAGATGCTTGCGGCAAAAGTGCAAGTTTATGATTCTGCTCGATTGTTTTATAGCCCGCAATGCCCGGAAGGAAAGATTTTCGCCCGCCAGTGTAACCCGCAAAATAATGGGGTTCAACAGAGCCGATAATTATTATTTTGTGAGCATTTACCCCGGCTTTATTGACATGCATCTGTGTGCCGTTGGATGATTTGCCAAGAAAAACCATATCTTCATCTTTTTTTGCATCATGAACTATTATGTTATCTTTTATCTCCTCATGGTAAGAGCCAAATATCTGGATATACTCCTCTTCTGTCGGACCTCTGTGTGCTCCTGTCGCAATTATGAAGTTCACCGGAATATTTTTATCCCTGATATCACCCCAGATTGCATCCATAACTGTCCTGGTCGGAGTCGGCCGGGTGGCATCATTTACAATTATCAGCATATCCCGTGCATCAGACAAAAACCGGGTCAGTGTCACACTATCGCAGGGGTTGGCCATTGCCTTATCTATCACATCATCACTGTTTCCAATGGCCACATCATTGGCTTCAAGAAAACTTGTTTGAATACTGTCACTTATCTCGGCAGTCAGAGAACCTTCCTTTCCATAGGGCAGAGTTATTTTCATTTTATACTCCTTGCCTGTTCATTCCTGACATTTATTATCGTCATCTGACACTCCTTTTCTGCTCATTTCCGGCACTTCTTATGTTCTGGTTCATTGACTGAGCACTTGCAGGCGAGCCAAGAGCCTTGACCCTCTCCACAAAATCGTCAATGGCTTTCCTGAATCCTGCCTTGTCTCCATGAGAGATCCGCACAAGTTCAAGTCTTTCAGAGTCAATATCAAGAGCATCAAGAACCGGTTTCATACCTTTTACATGGGCCGCGACCTTCACATTTCCCTCATGCTCGCACTCTCCGTCAGGACAGCAGGCCACAAGGACTCCCCAGGCATTTTCAAGAAACGGATCAAGTATCAAGGGTTTGGTAAGTCTTCCTCCACACATGTTGACAAGGATTTTGTATTCAGGATCAGTCTGTTCATAGATCGGCACATAAGAGGCTTCAAGATCATATGATGAGGATTGCAGATCAGGATAAAATGACCAGTTGCATCCGAACACAATCACCTTGGAATTTGCCCTTTCAAGGAAATCGGTTATCTGCTGGTTGAGATATACGCGGTCAGTACCATATGTCTGGGTTGCCGAAACACTCTGGTTCGGACAAAGATCCATGCATATTCCGCAGCTTTGGCAAAGTATCGAGTCTGTTACGATATGGCCGTCCTTGAAATAACGTGCATCGTGAGGACAGGCTCTTACGCATGTCAGGCAGTTCGCACAGCCGGATCCTGTAACTGATGTGGTTCCGGTTGTGTCAAACTCAGTGCCTGCAAAATCTGCCCTGGCGTCGGTGAATATCTCGACAAGAGGCACTCCGCTGGAGCAGGCAGATACGCACTGCAGGCAGTTGAAACAGGAGAATATTTTGTCTGCCACGTATTTTGAAGGTTCAAGCTGGGCTGAGAGCAGACCGTAGAGCATTATAAGTTTCGCCCGTGGAGAGTCCGTTTCCCAGCGGGTGTGTTTGAATACGGGACAGTGCTCATAGCAATAGGAACACCGGATACATTTATCAAGGGTATTGCGCCACTTTAAAAGGTGATCAAGTGCGAATTTTCTTTTTTTCATTTCAGGCATCCACCATATATCTTAAATCAGTTGCAGTAACCCAGTCATCAGGAGCATCCATCATCTTTCCCGGGTTTAATATGTTGTTCGGATCAAATGCTCTTTTTATGTTTCTCATCAACTCAAGCGAGTCAGCTTTTTCCGCCTTGAACGCCGATGCCTTGGAGATCCCGATGCCATGTTCGGCAGAGGTGGTGCCGTTCACTGAACGGACATACTCATAAATTTCGTCAACAGCTTTTCTGGCTGAGTTCCACTGGGACCGCTTGCTTGTCTCCATAAGGATTTTGGTGTGCATGCACCCTGAACCACAATGGCCGTATGCGGTCATGATTATGTTGTGCCTCTTTGCTACATCATGAATCTTTCTTGCTGTTTCCGCCATTTTTGAATATGGCACTGCCATGTCATCAGCAAGAGAGGTGCTTGCGTGAAGCTCACTGAACTTTGACAGGGCAGGAAAGAGCTTTTTTCGCCCCATGAAAATCCTTGCTCTCTCGGTTGCGTCATAACTGCTGTGAAGGCCTGTCCCGTTATGCCTTGCACACATCTGCTTCATGGCATCTATTTCGTAATCCACAGCCTCTTTTACCATGCCGTCCGCCTCGTACAAAAGCACGGCATCAACATCTGGAAGCCCAAGGTTCATGGTTTTGTTGACCGCCTTGATTGCCACGTTATCCACAAGTTCGAGCATTGAGGGTGTGATACCGCCAGCCATGATATCCGCAACCGCATGGCCAGCGTCCTCAAGCCTGTCAAAATTTGCAAGACCAAGGCACCTGAATTTTGGAATGGGGACAAATTTAAGGGTTGCCTCTACCACAACCCCGAGAGTGCCCTCAGATCCCACAATAAGTTTGTGGAGCTGGTAACCAGTTGCTTCCACCCTTGTTCTTGCACCAAATGACATAAGTTTTCCACCAGGCAGGACCACCTTCAGGCCAAGGACAGAGTCACGGGTTGCACCGTATTTGACAGATCTTACCCCGCTTGCGTTATTGCCGATCTCTCCGCCTATTGTAGCTGTTCTGCTTGATGCCGGGGTTGGAGGATAGAATACGCCGTGAGGTTTGAGTGCGTGGTTCAGATCATCATCCACGACACCCGGCTGAACCCTGCAATAGACATCAGGCGGGTTGATCTCAAGAATGCGGTTCATCCCCTTCATGTCAAGGGTTATGCCTCCATGTGAAGGGACGGTCTGTCCGCACATCCCTGAACCTGAACCTCTTGTAATAACCGGAATCCTCTCTTCATCAGCAAATTTCATAAGCCCCTGAACCTGGCTTGTGTTTTCCGGCCTGACAATCACCCAGGGCATTGCCCTGTGAACAGAGGCAT
>JADFYT010000201.1 GCA_015232935.1 Desulfamplus sp. | reverse complement strand
AGGGCATGGCAGAAAGTTAAGAGAGCCTCTTTTAACTGACCTCAATATTATGACGGACTATCTCCTGGATCAAATCCGAATGGAGATTATGAGCAGTCCATTCGCAATATATGGCCACAGCATGGGTGCAACCCTTGGTTATATGTTGTGTCGCAAACTTGTAAAACATGAATTGCCGCTTCCAAAGCATCTGTTTTTTTCAAGCAGACAAGGACCTTCTGTTTCGATCAAAGATCAGACAAGGTACCTTCACCTGCTTCCACAGGATCAGTTTGTAACGATGGCCATGGAATATGGGGGCATTCCTCGTGAAGTTGCTGCTGAAAAGGAGCTTATGGATCTGTTTGTTCCCATTATGAAAGCCGATTTTCAGGCTGTTGGACAATATGTTCATGAACCAGCCACTCCTTTTGATATTCCAGTTACTGTGCTAATAGGTTCCAACGAAAAGACAACATCTGATGATGCCATGAAGTGGCAGGAGGTAACCCGTCAAAAAATATCCATGATAAAGTTTCCAGGAGGGCATTTCTTTATTTTTGATCATCTTCCTGAAATATGTGAAATTATATCCGCATCATTAGAAAGAGATCTTTAGCCGTTAGGTCTGTGAAGGATAGGGCAGATATAGAGTCTGCCCTCTGGCTAACGTAGTGATTTTTACCATGAGAATGCATTCTGGTTTTCATGGTTTGGGGTGGCCACACAACGACCCTGACGGTTTGATATTATCGTTTTGATGCGGCAATTTTTTCATGCCCTTTAAGTATCATCTCTTCGGTTGTCTCCCATGAGATGCACTCGTCAGTGACAGAGACACCGTAGGCAAGATTTTCAGCCCCGCAGGACATGTTCTGGCTGCCTTCACAAAGATTGCTCTCCAGCATAAGCCCCTTTATAGCATGGTTTCCGTTAAGATATTGATTTATGACATCTTCCCACACAACTACCTGTCCCTGGAATTTTTTCCCTGAGTTCGCATGAGAGCAGTCCACAATAATTGACTGTGACAGATCCTTTTTTTTCAGAGTTGTCACAGCTTCCCTGATACTGACCGAATCGTAGTTGGGGCGCTTGCCGCCTCTTAAAACAATATGAGCGTAGGCATTTCCTTTTGTTTTAACTACACAGACCTTGCCGTGCGGATCAATGCCAAGAAAGCTCTGTGGTGACTTTGCGGCTATCATGGAGTTGATAGCCGTGTCTAATGCTCCATCAGTTGAATTTTTGAAGCCAACAGGCATGGAAAGTCCGCTTGCCATCTCTCTGTGAGTCTGTGATTCAGTTGTCCTGGCACCAATGGCCGCCCAGCAGACAAGTCCATCAATAAACTGCGGAATGATGGGGTCAAGCATTTCTGTTGCAGTGGACAGACCCATGGATGTTATACGGATCAGAAGTTTTCTTGCCCGTCTGAGCCCCTCCATCACATCACGGCTGTCATCCATGTAAGGGTCATTTATCAGTCCTTTCCAGCCGATGGTTGTCCTTGGTTTTTCAAAATAGACCCTCATTATAATGGCAAAGGAATCCTTTACCTTCTCCTTGAGCATGGCAAGTTTTTGTGCATACTCTATGGCTGATGCCTCATCATGTACCGAGCATGGTCCTGTTATAACCATAAGCCGTTTATCTTCACAGGAAAGGATTTTTTTTATCTCGTCCCTGCCGGCAATGACCGCATCTTCTGATTCTGGCGGCATGGGAAATTGTGCCTTGAAGTCTTCAGGTGTGATAAGAGGTAAAAAACTTTCAACATTTACATCATAAGTCTGTTTCATTTTTGAACATCTCCTGTTTCTATATTTGTCGTTTTGTTGTGGGACACTTGTTGTTTGAACATAAGCTTGGCTGCAATTGTTATTGCAATTGCAGGATTGAAATTGCTGAGTAATAAAACAAAAAAAGCCGCGGGTTTGTGACCTGCGGCTTTTCATGTTGTATATGTGACTACAATTCAGAACAGCACAGGCATCAACCTGTAATAATAGGTTCTAAAATAATAGAGGCTGTCTGAAAAAACCTGATTCATTGTTCTAAAGATTTTCCTGTTCTGTCTTGTTGAATTTCAACTCATTTTTACCTGATGTTTCTATACATAGTTACAATGCTCTTGTCAATGGTTAGTTTTCTGTTTTTGTTTTGATTCGCAGAGCTTCTTCAAGTTTAAAATGTGGGGTGGAGTACAAGGTTATTCAATATTCCAGGCACTTTCTTGCCCGAGAGTCAAACCTTGCGGGTATGGTAAAAAGTCTTGAACGAACATTTTTCAGCATAAAATGATTTGTCAACCCCCACTGTTATCCACAAAAAAATCTTCAACCATCCCCTTTGATTTGAGATTATTGCCATACTCTGCGGCACTCTCTTTGGTCTCATATTGTCCGATTCTTATGAGGTACCATGTTTTTCCCCCGCCTTCCACCGAGCTTATCTCTCCTTCTGCGATACCTTTTTTTTCAAGATTTTCAAGATATTGCTCCGCATGAGATTTTGACAGGTAGGCCGCAACCTGAATGGTAAATTTTTTCTGTGGTATTGCCTGAACCTCCACATCCTCTGTCACAGTTTTTGGAGCAGATGGCAGGGGTGGGGACGGGGTACGGAAAAGGTGCGAGATCGTGTTGACAATCAAGATGAATACCCCAGTTAGCACAATCAGCAGTATAAGGCGGCTGATATTTTTCCCAAAATCAGGATTGGCGGCAATGGCATGACCAGACCTGTCAAATGATCTGCGGATCGTGGTCAGCAATAATCCAGCCATTGGCGGAATAAAGGAGATTGCCTTCACAGGCAGTGAGAATATCAAGGCAATACCCTTGATTGTAAAAGATATAATCCATGTAAATGCCACTTTGGCAGCAGATGGCAGAGCATATAAAAAAGATCTGTTTGACACTTTTAAATGCTGTCGTCTTCGTCCCGCAAAAAACGGACGGGTTGCGTGATATCGATTCTCGATCAATGAGATTTCATTGATTATTTCATCTTCTTTCTGCCCTGATATGACTTCTTGAAGTTTTTCTTGTTCAAATACTCTTTTGTGGTCTTCTTTTTTTTCTGATTGTGCGGATATCTCTTGTTGAAATGTTCTTTTCCTGGAATTATCCTGTTCTGAAACTCTTTCCAGAAAAACTTTTTCATCAGGCACAACTTGTTTATGTTTTTCAAAAAGAGGGGTCTGATGAGTCATTGTCAATTTATCATGATTTTGTGAATATAAGGAGTTTTCAAAGCACTCGACATTTTGCTCCATCATGGAAAAGACCCTTTTTGCAGCAAAATCAGCCCTTTGTCTTATTGTGAAAAATTCCGCCAGCAGCGGCACCAACTTAAGACTTAGCGGCTCCATTTCAGCAAGTTTTGTCAGAAGTTTTTCCTCCTGTAAAGAGAGCTTGCCTTTGCTTTTATACTTCACAATTTTTTTAAGCCACAGATGGGCAACTTCGGTTTCATCAAGATTTCTGTTCAGGAAAAAAACGGTGGCTTTGTCAAAATGGTCGTTGTGACATTCCGCGTTAAGAGAGAATCTTGCAATTGCTCCGGTAAGAATCAGGGCGGTCTTTCTTGATCTAAACGTTGTAAGCAGGTAAGAGTCAAAGGTTTCAAGGGCTTTAAGATAACAGGATTCGCTTTTATTGAAAATTCCGTCCCGTTCCAGGTTTTTTGCATCATTTATATATCTGTGAATTGTCCGTTCGCCTGCAAGATTCATGATATACCCTGTAAGCATGAAGAGAGAAACTGTAATGACAATGCATGAAATACCTGGATTCAGGCCTGGTACAAGACTTTGAATTATTGGAAGGTTTATAAAGGTTGCAGGAATGCCTAAGGCAACACAGAGCCATAGTCTTATGGAGATATTTCTTAAAAAATAGATCATGTTTTAAGCCTATGCACCATTATATGTTTTTTGAGAGACCATCAATATTAAAAGCTTGTTTCCGAGTTGATGCATAAATTTTGCCTTCGGTTGCAAGATGAGACAAAAACCGTTTCCAACATCACTTGCACCAAGAGTTTCTGGATGGGTTTTTCCTCAAAAAAAATATGTGTAACCGAGTATCCACTGGCAATATGGCTGCTCTGTGCTGTACGCATAGTGATAACAACGAAGCACTTGGCACACTTGATCCATGAGTTTGAGGTTTGGATTTGGACGGAATTTTAGTATGTTTTTATTTTGACTTTCCATAATGTTTCATTTATACACCGATAAATGGAATCTTTCCATACAAAAAGCGATAAGTGGAATTTATTTGGGGATTTTTCGGCATGTTTCATATCGCATCAAAAGTAGTTTGCACTTTTTTTGAGAAAATCCCCTAAAAATGGGAATGAGGTTAAAGAAAGTGTAAACCAGCAAATGAAACATGCCGATTTTTCCACTTATTGCTCTGTTATGGCTTTATCGTATCATTGCCGTGAATCCCATCATGAAGTCATAGTGTTATTTTAATGATAAAATGTTGAAGTAATTCATAGTGGTTATGAAAAAAAACAATCCCAGTAATATTGAAAAACTTAACGATAAAATAGATGCACTAATTTCAAAAATATGAAAATGCTATCAAATGCAATAATGTAGAAAAGCACATGCTTGAATTATTAAATTTAATCAAGCACTATAGCTCAAGTTATTATTATCGAAAAGATACCAAAGAATTGCCCTATATAGATCAACTCAGATCTTTAAATCAAAGAGTAAAATTTC
>JADFYT010000200.1 GCA_015232935.1 Desulfamplus sp. | reverse complement strand
TTTGTCAACATGCTAACTTTTAAACTTAAAAATTCATTTTATCTCTCGAAAATGTAAAGCGAGCAATGAAACATGCCCAATTTTTTATAAGATTCTGTTGATAATCCAATGCATTATTATTTCCATCGACCGCATCAATTTTGATTAAGTCTAAATTAGGAAAATTACTGTCAAGATTTTTGGCTAAAGCAATCGTATTTGCACCAATTCCACAGCCAACATCAAGGATAGATATCTGTTTTTTTTCAGAAAGAATATTTCTGTATTTTAAAGAGTACTTGAGAAGATAGCTAAACAATGTATCGGTTTCAATATAACTTCGTGGAAAATATTTATGAAAATATCCTCCCAATTGTTCCAATGAATAATCCAGCGTATCCTGTGCCGCCCAAAAATCATCAAGATTTTGATATTCATTAGGCAATTGACTTGTAATGTCATATGGAATTTTTGCAAAAAATTTATTCATAAATCAATTGCACCGTCTTGAACTAACGATAAACTCACCTGCCGTGCCAACTGCTTCCGGAAAAGTGACACCTGTTCTCGCGGTCAAGTGGAGTGCCTTGTTGTGCAACTCATATATATAAATATGAGATATGGTTTTTTTTAATGCAAAGATTATTAAGACACCTTCCATTTTGACAGCATTGACCCAAGAAAAGCGAATGTTTATCAAGGATGTCTATAAGCCTTGAGTTATTTCTGCCCGAAGTCAGATAATTTCCAAAGCATATTGCCGTTACTTTCACCAGCAAATTCAAAGTCAGCCCATAAATCCATTGCTCCAAAAGGACTCTGATATTGAAGTACAGGAATATGCATATTCAATTCAGGTGAGATTGTGGAAGGAGTGGCGGAACCATCTGAACAGGCATCACAACCCTTCTGGTATTCTGAATCAAAATCTGTTTTTGAATACAACCCACATGATGCTGGATCATCAATACATGCTTTGCGACCTGCTTCATATTGAGCATTAAGCTCTGATTCTGAACAGCCTTCGGGACAATTACAATCAGTTTCATTATAGAGTGCTAAAACTTCAGATTCAGAAAGTGCACGACTATAAATACGAATATCGTCCAAAATACCGTCCAAATAATAATTTTTATTTCCATGGCAGCCTATAGTTAAATCCCCGTCTCCAGTATTATCCATAGTGTTCGCTATAATGCTGTCAATGGTATTCCCATTGACAAATAAAACAAGTTCATTCCCGTCGTAAGTAGCAACAATATGATAAAAATCATCAGTGTTCATTGATGATCCATAAACTTCAATTGGAGCCATGGTAGGATTAGTCCATATTTGAGCTTCTATTTCATTTTCAGGATACCAGACGATATAGTTCCGATAATTATCGCCATTTCTCTTGTCAAGGAATGTGTGTCTTCTATTACTATTGCCAATCTTGGCCCACAATGATACTGTAAACACGCTTGTATTAATAGAATTTGAGTTTAAAACTAAAATGTAATCATTTACACCGTCAAAAGCATAAGCACTATTTTCATACCCATTCCTACCTTCTACCAAAGTTGCCCCATTCACTGTTCCATGGTTGCTATTCCCACTTGAGTCCTCAGCATTCCCGTTAAACAAATACTCTGCAACAAGGCCATTCCTTGGAATACCTGCTTGAACCATTCCGCCCCAAAAACCAACAGTAATCAATATAGTAACAACGATATATTTCTTCATTTGCACCTCCGCGTAAATTTTCCATCATATCACCCCATGTAGATATGCAAAAAGTCCACTTATGCTCATAATAAAAGTTAAAAGCGGAAAAATCTCCAAATAAATTCCACTTATTACCTTTTGTCTGTATATATTCCATTTGTTTTTGTATATTTGAAACATTATGGAAAGTCAAAAGGAAAATATACCAAAATTCTGTCCTGATCAAAATCTCAAACTCATGGATCACATGTGCCAAGTGCTTCGTTATTCTCACTATGCGTACCGCACAGAGCAGACGTATTGTCAATCGATACTCAGATACATCTGTTTTTAAAACGGCTGGCTCCCCAAGTTTGCCTAACCAGCCAATGCCCTTCTGATCCTTGTGGCTATATCCTGCTTGCTGTAAGGCTTCATCAGATATTCACGAATACCGAGCCGCTTTGCTGATTCAGAATTGACAAGATCATTGAATCCCGAGCAGAGAATTACAGGAATATCAGGACGGATTTTCCATATCTGTCTTGCCAGATCACAGCCGGTCATTTCCGGCATGGTCTGATCCGTAATTACAAGATCAAAAGCCTCTGGTTTGTACTTGAGTTTTTCCAATGCCTCAACACTTCCAACAACGCCCTCGACCCTGTAACCAAGAGAGGTTAGCATCTCATGGGCCATCTCAACGATCGGGGCCTCATCATCAACATACAAAATGGCCTCGCTGCCTGTTGCTATACAGACAGGCTCGCATGCCTCTGTCCGGCTTCCTTCCGGTGCCCGGGGGAAAAACAGGTGAAAGGTTGAACCTTTTCCGACCTCACTGTAAACATATATCTTTCCACCAAGGCTTTTCACTATGCCGTGAACCATGGCAAGCCCCATACCTGTCCCCTGCCCTTGAGGCTTTGTTGTAAAAAAAGGCTCAAAAATACGCTCCACAATCTCTTTATCCATGCCATGTCCGGTATCACTGACTGTCAAGCGGATATAGCTGCCTGGCTCAAGATCCAGATATTTACCGGCACTCTCCGGATCAAGCTCCATTATTTCTGTACAGACAGCAAGAACGCCTCCATTCTCCTTCATTGCATAGCCGGCATTGGTGCAAAGGTTCATGATTATCTGATGAAGTTTTGTCGGGTCTGCGATTATGACATATTTGTCTTTTGGAATGGTTTGCTTGATTCTTATTGTAGTAGGGAGAGAAGCCCTTATAAGTTTGAGAACCTCCTTGATTATTAGATTAATATTAACATAGATATTCTCCTGACTCTCCTGGCGGCTGAATGTGAGAATCTGCTTGACAAGATCCCTTGCCCGATAACAGGCATTGATAATCCTTTGCAGACGCTTGTAAATCATGGAATCAGAAGGCAAATCTGAAAGAGAGATCTCGACATACCCCATAATGGCAGTAAGTATATTGTTCATGTCATGGGATATGCCGCCGGCAAGAGTGCCAATGGCTTCAAGTTTATTGGCTTGAACAAGCTGGGCTTCAAACCTTTTCCTCTCTTTTTCAGCCAGCTTTCTTTCTGTAATATCGCGGCTTACACCCAGCATTTCAAATGGCCGGCTCTTATCATCACGAACAAAAGTAAGGTTGGTTTCTGTCCATATGATCTCTCCGCTTTTTGTGTAAAAAGCAAGCTCTATTGGAGGTTGATCCTCAAGGCTTTGCCTTTTTGTCTCATCAGATGCTGTCCCCATTTTTACAGCGTTGATAGCTTTTACTGCCGATTCCGGAGTGAGCATTTTTTTGAAGCTGAATTTGGTCCTTGCCTCCTCTTCAGTATATCCAGTCATGGACAGCACCGATGGGGTAACAAAATTAAGCTTCAGGGTTTCAAGACTTAATGTCCAGATCACCTCTTTTACGCTGCTTGCAAGCAGACGATACTGTGTTTCAGAAGCTCTTACCTGATCCAGAGCTTTCTGTTTCTCCTCAAGAGCTTTTTGCTTTTCTTCAAGAGCCTTCTTTCTTTCCTGTTGAATGATATTGATTTTATCAACAAGTCCAAACGAGAGAATAATTAAAAGAATAGCGATGCTGATCTGAAAACAGGAATCTGTCCAGAAATTGTTCTCAAGGAATCCAAAAGTCTTAAATACCATCAGCAGTGTACTTATCAGGATACTCGACCAGGCAAAACTGTAGAACCTTGCCTGACGCTGTCCCCTGAAAAACAGAATCAGGCCGCTTGTTAACATGGCCATTATACTCACACCCGAAAACAGTGTCATGGCCTGGCTTGCAATGTGATATGGCAAAATAAAGGTTAACAGCAGCATCATAATGCCGAAAAAAAATAGCGTACACAGCAGAAGATGTGCTTTAGGAAGCTCTGTCCTTGTTGATAAAAAAGATGCCGTAAACGGAATGGCACCAAGCCAGATGCTGATACCAAAAATTGGATGACAAATATTTGCCCACCATATGGAATCAGGCCAGAGGTACTGAAAAGACAGACCGCTGTGCGTCATTGTAAAAAAAGAAGCACCTGCCACAAAAACGATCAGATAGAGATATACAGGCTCACGTACAGAGAGAAAAATAAAAAAATTGTAGAGAACCACCGTCAGCATAATTCCATAGTGCAGCCAGTTTACAGCGGCATCAGAACTCATGTGCCTGTCTATCTGTTTTCCCCCCCATGCCACCAAAGGTATAACAACGGTACCACTGGATTTTATATTAAAATAAAGTGTCTGCTCTCCCGGCATCTGGATTATCGGAATAACCGTAGTCCGGAAATTGACAGGTCTTTGAGCAAAAGGATAGGCATCTCCACTTTTTATAACTAAAAAGTTCTTGTCTCCTTTGGCTCGGTAAAAAAACAGTAATGTCCGGGACATGAGGGGATGCTGCCAAAGCTGATGCAAAGGATGAAAAAAATTTTGAGTAAAACAGATTTTAGTAAAAAAAGAAGGTATAGATCATTAATGCAATGCTGCTCTTCAAGATACCTGTCATGTATTATTTTGCTTACAGGTCTTTTGTGCTTTATTGTGACAAGCGTCTTAACAGTTTATTCTCACACTGAACCTGGTACTGAGATTAG
>JADFYT010000001.1 GCA_015232935.1 Desulfamplus sp. | reverse complement strand
GCATAATGACTCAGATATTTGTATATGTTACGCATAGTGCTGGAATTGCAGATGATATTGCATCTGAGTATATCTCGGCCGCAAAAAAAATTGATCCCGCTGCAACCGTGACAGCTGTTGTAACTGGTGCTGGTGCTGATCTTGACAAGGTTGCCGAATCACTTGCTTCAAAATATACTGAAGTAATCAAGATAAACAACGAGGCTCTTGCATACCCGAATGCAGAGGTTGTCCGCAAGGCTTTGTGCAATGTGCTTGATAAATCTGCTGTTGTTCTGGCTCCGCATAATACATTTGGTATGGATATGTGCCCGGGTCTCTCAATCAAGATGGATTCCGCGTTTGCTGCGGATGCTGTTGATTTTGAAGGTGTTGAGGATGGAAAGCTCAAACTTGTACGCCAGGAGCTTGGTGGTGCTGTAAGCACCCATGTAACCTGTGATATCTCCAATGGTGCTGTTATTACCATTCGCCCGGGTGCTTTTGCACCGGTTGATGCCGCTGCCGGCGGAAAGGTGACAGACAAATCTGGTGAGGCTGGAGACCTTACAGCCAAAAGACGATTCCTTGAAGTGGTTCAGGCCGAAGTTGGTGATGTGGATATCACAAAATCTGATGTTCTGGTATCTGTTGGCCGAGGAATTCAGGAGCAGGAAAATATCGAGATAGCTCAGGAGCTTGCAGAGGCAATGGGTGCTGTTGTCTCATGTTCAAGACCAATTGTTGATGCAAAATGGCTTGAAAAATCACGTCAGGTTGGAACATCAGGCAAGACTGTAAAACCCAAAGTATATATGGCTATGGGTATCAGCGGATCTTTCCAGCATATGGGCGGAGTAAAAGGAAATCCTTATATTGTTGCAGTAAATAAAAACCCCAAAGCCCCTATTTTCCAGGTTGCAGATGTGGGTATTGTTGCTGATATTCTGGAGTTCATGCCAGAACTTACAGAGGCAATAAAAGAGATGTAGCCCGCATTTACAGTTCAGGATATGTTTTTTGAAAAAACAGTTTCTCAAACCCCTGATTGATAAATAACCAAACAAAAACAGGCCGTGTATCTAAAAAGGATACACGGCCTGTTTTTGTTTATCCATACTGTTGCAAAAAAAGTATTTTTTTTGTAGTTTAATTCATTTGGCGACCTGAGTCATTTAAAATTGCAATTCAGACACACATACACTTATACAATTAAGGAGCATTATTATGAGACTTTTAACACGTTCGGATTTTGATGGCCTGGGATGTGCGGCACTTCTTAAAGAAAAGGATATGATTGATGATATCAAGTTTGTTCACCCCAAGGATATTCAGGATGGCAAGATTGAGGTTACCGAGAACGACATTCTTGCCAATATTCCATATGTAAAGGGTTGTGGTATTTGGTTTGACCACCATTCAAGCGAGACTGAAAGGCAAGCGTATGGAAACTATAATGGTGTAAGCGATCCCCTGGCTTTAAGTGCAGCCCGCGTTATTTATGAATACTACGGGGGAGAAAAGGAATTTGATAATGCCCATCTCAATGATCTTGTGCTGGCGGTTGACAAGGCAGATTCAGGTAACTTCACAGAGGAGCAGATACTAAACCCCAAAGGCTGGGATCTGCTCTCGTTTGTCATGGATCCAAGGACCGGACTTGGCCGGTACAGAGACTATAGAATCAGTAATTACCAGCTTATGATGGACATGATCGAATACTGCCGTCATAAAAGCGTTGAAGAGATCCTTGAGATTGAAGATGTTAAAGAGAGAACCCGCCGTTATTTTGAACAGGATGAGCTATTTAAGAATATGGTTCTTAATAATACTACCATTCATGGCAATGTGATTGTGCTGGATTTGAGAAATCAGGAGGAGATATACACAGGTAACAGGTTTGTCCTTTACAGCCTCTATCCTGACCAGAATGTCTCTATACAGGTAGTATGGGGATTTCAGCGTCAAAATATTGTTATGACCTGCGGATACAGCATTATAAATAAAACCTGTACCACAGACATAGGCTCACTTATGCTTAAATATGAGGGAGGAGGACATAAAAAGGTTGGCACCTGTCAGATTCCCATTGAAAAGGCAGACGAGGTTCTGAAAAAACTTGTTGAACAGATGCAGGATAAATAATGTAAGTTGTGTTACGCAGTGAATACTGAAAAATAAATGGTTTCGGGATTTTGATAACCATGTAAAACTCTTGTTGATCAAAGCTGGTGCGTAACATGACTGATGTAATTTCCATATGGGGTCTTTTACGATGAAAAGATGGTTTCGTATATTTGTGCTGCTCTGTTTCATGCCGTGCTTCTCTGTATTATATGCTTTTTATCCCTTGGTTGAATTCTTGTCCTTCACAGCCAGATATCCTTCCCCATCTTTTGCTCAGAAGATCCCTGCTGATACTATAGATTTGTCGCCAGATGCTTCTTGTTTCAATGATGTACGTACTTCTCATGAAACTCGCATAGTGGGCGGTCAGACTGTAACTGATCCCTCAAAGTATCCATGGATGGCTGCTTTGGTTTACAGCAACGAAGATGACCTTGCCCGTGGGCAGTTTTGCGGAGGGGTGCTTATAGAACCTTTCTGGGTGCTGACCGCGGCACATTGCGTCTGCGAGGACTATAGTACCCTTCCACTTCAGGCTCATAGTATTGATGTTGTTCTTGATATGTTGAATTTAAATGCGTCCACTGACACATATGAGCGGATCGAAGTCTCTAAAATTATTGTTCATCCTGATTACGATGATATTCTTACAGATAATGACTTTGCCCTGATTCAACTTAAGACCCCCTCAACCAAGCAGCCAGTTGATTTTTTGGCAACATCTGAAACAGATTTCTCTTTTCTGAAATTATCTTTGACTTCCAAAAAAAACGTCATGGCGACCGCTATGGGATGGGGCTCGACAGAACCCAAAAACCGTTCATATCCAGACCAGTTGCAGGAGGTAAAGCTCCCATTAGTATCCAATGAAGATTGTGCGGTTTTTTTTGGAGATGGAGAAATTACAGAGAATATGCTTTGTGCAGGTTTTGCTGAAGGGGGAAAGGATGCCTGTTTAGGAGACAGTGGGGGACCGCTTGTGACTCCCCTCACTGATGGCGGGTATATCCTCACTGGAATTGTCAGCTGGGGAAACGGCTGTGCACAGCCTGACTCATATGGCGTATATAGCCGTATATCAAAAGGGAGTGGCTGGATACTTCAGCAGACAGGCTATCCGGTCATATTGACAGGCAGTACCCCGACAAAAATTTACTCCGGAAGCGATATTTATGTTTACGGCTGTCAGGGGGTCAACAATATCATTGTACAAAATGGGGCACATGCAAAGCTTATTAATTTTCCCGGCATTAATATCATATCTTTTCAGGAATCTTCATCTTTTTTTAGAGTGTCGCGTTCCGGTGCGACAATCACCTTTAAAGATGAGGTAAACAAGACAAGTTTGGTAATGCCGGCCAGCAGAGCCGTTCAATTAATAGTCTTTGATGATCTGACAGCAATACTTCAAGTTAAGAGTGGCAAGGTGATGCTTGACAATCAGGCAGTAACTGCAATTGAAAAGCCCGTTAATCCATAATCGTAATGGATTGAAATAAAAACGCCGAGAAGCCCCAACTTTACTACTGATCAGACAGACTTCTCGGCGGAAAAATTAGATTTTGAATTTACTTACAGTTGTTTTCATCTTGTCTGATATCCCGAAAAGCTCACGGGATTTACTGTTCAATGTGGTGCTGTTGCGTGACATTTCCTGTGCGGACTGATTTACATCAGAGATGTCTCTTGCAATCTCTTCCGAGACAGCTGATGTCTGCGAGACATTCTCGTTGACCTCACTTATACCCTGGGATGCCTGCATCACGTTTTCAGCAATCTCGCGAGTAGTTCTGGACTGCTCATCAACAGATATTGCAATGTCAGATACTGTTTTGTTCACATTGTTAATGACGGTTGATATCTCTTCAATGTCCTTTACCGTTTCCATTGTGGATTTTTGAATATCTTCAATCATTTTGTTGATTTCACTTGTGGCATCTGATGTTTGCCTTGCAAGGTCTTTGATTTCGTTGGCAACAACCGCAAATCCCTTTCCTGCTTCTCCCGCCCTTGCTGCCTCAATGGTGGCGTTAAGAGCCAGAAGATTGGTCTGTTCAGAAATGCCGCTGATAGCTTCGGTCACCTTTCCGATCTGTGTTGCGGCACGTCCTAATTTATCAACCCGTTCAGAGGCTGTTATTGCCTGTTTTACAGCCTTTTCAGTAATCTCCCTGGCTTTGTCAGAGTTGTTTGAAATAGCGTTTATATTGCGGTTAATATTTTCTGCTGATGTTGCCACAATACCAATATTTGTCGATGCCTGCTCCATTGCTGCGGCAACGGAATTCATGTTTGAACTCATCTCTTCTGCGGCTACAGCTACAGTGTTGGCATTATTGGATGTCTTGTCAGAACCTTTGGACAGAGAATCTGCAATGCTCTGAATACCACTTGATGCATTTAAAAGAACTTTGCTGTTCTCTGAAATATCGGTGATCATTTTCCTCAGATTTAAAGACATTGTGTTGAGGTTTGTGAACATCTCTCCAAATTCGTCTTTATAATCGGACTCAATGGAACGGGTCAGATCTCCTTTTGAGATGGCATTTATGAACGTAGTTGAGGTCTCAAGGGGTTTTAGCAAATTCATTTTTACAAGGAGCCAGACAAACATGCTGATGAGCACTAAAATGAGTGCTGTCCATAGGGTAATACTCTTCTTTGCTTCCCATACAGCCTCTTTTGCCTCTGCAAGAGAGCCGATAATTTCAAATGCACCGTGCATTTCGCCCTCTTTCCATCCTTCCATTATCCCACCTGTCGGATCAGTTTTGCCTTTGGGATCGCCATGACAAAAAAGACACTCTTTTGTCAGATAAACCGCTTTGAAATAACGGATCTGATTCTCTTCAACAACAATTTTTTCCTCAAGGTTCTGATCTTCCATCTCTTTTAGTATGGCGGCTTCCAGTTCTGTTGGCTCATTATCAGGGTTTCTCGGGCTGAATTTTGGAACTCTGAACTGATATCCTGCTTTTTCAGCATTGATCCTGGCCATATTTATGGCTGTGATGACCGGTACCGCTGATACAATATTGGATTTGCCCAATTCGCTAAATGGCTTTATTATTCCAGATTCAAGTTTGCTTGCCATCTCGTTTCTGCCTGCTTCGGCCATCAGGACAACGGCACGGCTCTTTTCAATTGTGGACTTCTCAGCCCAATCCTGGATGGAGTTAACATTTTGGAATGCAAGGATAATCGCTACAACAAGAGGGCCGATTAAAACTATCCCGAAAATTTTCCATTTAATGCTTAACGTTTTTAAACTCATCTTTCCTCCCTTGTGTTTGTTAAAAAAAACCATGTCCTGGCGGACACCATTAAGAAGAATCAAAGCCTTACGATTACAATGATGTATTGTGTCATAAACCTTGAAAGAACACTACTTTGCAAGTATAAATTCATCAAATTTTTTGAACATGGATTCTGGCCACTCCCTGGCATAAAGAAACAGTTGTACCTCCTCCTCGGTCATATTTTCCCTTATATGTGGGGGCAGGCTTTCAAATGCCATTTTACGCTCCGGGTTAATTTTATTCCTGTTTTCAGTTGTTTGAGATGGCTTGGATTTTGTATCTTTTATCTGGTTCGGTTTCATTTGTATATTCCTTGAAGAACAATTTTGTTAATATAATTTTGATACAATGAAAGGTACCGCGGTTTCAAGCCTCAGAATTCTTCTGCCAATATTTACAGTTGTGAAGCCTGCCTGTTCCAGTGTCGCAATCTCAATGTCAATGAATCCTCCTTCTGGTCCCATTACAAGAATAGAACTTTGCGTGATCCGTTCCGGACATGGGTAAATAGCTCCCGGGTGTGCAGTGATTGCAACTGGTTTGCATTGATTTATGCCTGAATTATTTGCTGCTGAAGTTGAAGATGTCGAAAGTCGGCTTGATCTTCCACCTTTGGCAAGCAGCAAAAGCTCTTCTGTGACAAAAGGCTTGAAAAGACGTTTTAAGTAAATTTTGGGCATGATGGTATCTTTGGCCTGTTCAAGACCTGTAATCAGCTCATTTTTAAGCCTGTCAGGAGCAAGAAATGGAGATAACCAGAAGGATTTTTCTACACGCCATGAGTTGATAATGTAAATCTCCTTGATACCAAGAGCGGCTGCAGATTGCAGAATCCGTCTTAGCATCTTGGGTCTTGGCAGGGCAATTACCAAAGTGAGGGGCAGAGGAGGGGGCGGTTCATGGTCAAGCGTTATCTCCATCTCGACACTGCGTTTATCCATGGAAATAATTTTGCCTCTGCCCATAAGGCTGTTCAGAAGTCCTACATTGAGAGTATCTCCTGTGTTGGCACGATGAACCTTGCTGATATGTTCCAATCTTCTTCCGTAAAGGATAACCCTGTCTTTAGTTATGAGATCCTCTTCGAGTAAAAGTATCAGATTCATAATGATAACAAAAGGTTGCTCTCGATTACCTGTTTCAGAATAGTCTGGACAAACGGCTTCATGTTTTCAGTTTCATAATTTGTCAGGTAATACTCTTTGTTGTTGGCATACTCGTCATCTTCAAGCATACACTCAATACCTTTGGTTATTATTTGGGTAATATACTGCCTGTCTGTATTATAAAGATCAAGTACCGCAAGGGTCTTGATGCTGAAATTTCCAAACAGAGAAGGCGGCTTGCAGTAAAAAAAACCTGAGTTTCTGGGTCTTGGGTAGTCTTTTAATCCAAATATTATTGCAGGTGAACTCTCCTTGTCTCCGGATGATATATTCTCATGTTTGGCGGTTTTTTGTTCATTCACTGGAGACACTGATTTGGGTAAAGAGTCATTCATATTACACCTCTTTTTTTTGCGTAATATATAATCACAATGCTGTAGATTACCTGAAACAGTAAGTATGGAATAAATATCAGCAATCTTTGCAGGCCTGTTATTTTGATCATCCACAGAGCACCCAAGCCTTGTGCCACGGCTACAGTATAGTAAAACATGGTAACCGAGAAGTGCTTGTAGCCAAGTCTGTTGAATAGTTGGTATAGATGGGTTCGATGTGCCTGGAAGACATTTTCTCCGTTTATCATTCTACGTACAAAAGTAAAGAAAGTGTCATAGATAAAATGAAAAAAGAGCAGCGGGATAATCAGTAAAGAGGTATGGGCATTATCATAAAGGGATGCAATGATTGATAAGGTTGCAAACGAGAATCCTAAAAATGTGCTGCCGATATCTCCCATGAACAACTTTCCCCTTGGAAAATTAAAGATCAAAAAACCCGAGACTCCAGCTGCAAGGGTATAGGATACCATATAGGTAAAGTCGCTTCCCTGATCAAGAGATATGATGCAGAAAAAAATGGATGCGATTATGGCGTTTCCGCCAGCCATACCATTTAGTCCATCCATGAAATTATAAGCGTTTGTCATACCAAGTATCCATCCAAAGGTAATGACATAACTTGCGGCTCCAAGTGATTTATCATTCAGGAAAAGAAAATTGTAGGGAAAATTAATATGGTGGATGATAATGCCAAAGGACATTACAACAATCACAGCAAAAATCTGTGTTGCTAACTTTATGTAAAAGGGTTTACACTTGAAGTCATCATAGAAAGACATGCCGGCAATTAAAAGACTTGAGAACGTAAAACCAAGAAAATATCTTTCTGTGATCATTGTGGTGTGGGCAACAAAATAGAGTATGGCCATGCTGAGAAAAAATGTGAAAACAATTGCAACCCCGCCAATTGTAGGAGTGGGTTTGGAGTGTGAGGATCGGCCATTTGGAATATCAAGCACTTTTGTAGTCCTTATCAGAAACAGGCTGATGGCTGCGGATACAAAAAAAAGAAAGAATGCAAGAAACAAATGGTTTTTTAGAGTAAAGCTTTGCATTTAAAGTCTTGGTTCGATTATTTGAAAAAATGTACACTGCTGTAATTTAGGATCATTCATGAACTGTCAGCATAAAGATGGTTCGATCTATTACAGCAAAGGATATCAATAGTCAAGTTGGTTGAACAGAACATGGGCAACTTCACCGCAATTTTTGCCTGGTCGAATTTTTTGGGTAACAAAATAATGATGGTCTCGTAAAAAGTCCTGAAAAGGCATTTTTTAGAGTCATAATTATCTGATTTTATTGATGACGCATTTTTGCAAAATGACTTTTTACCCGACCATCAATAATAATTTATAAAAATATATAAAGCTCTATGGAGATAAAATTGTGACAGACAAAGATGAAATGTCAAAAAATAAAACCGCCTGTTTTCCCCCTATTGCACATGGCAACATCAGCCATCCTGTAAATTTGATTGTCGATCAAGAACGTTGCGAACTTTTAAAAAAAGTTTCATCCACAATGCAGGATGTTATTCTCAATCCCCGCCAGATGTGTGATTTTGAGCTTCTCTCAATTGGTGCCTATTCTCCTCTAAAAGGCTTTATGAAGCAGATTGACTATGAAACTGTACTGGACAGGATGCGTCTTTCAACAGGAGAACTATGGCCCGTGCCCATCTGCCTTGATGTGCCGGAGGCTCTTGGAAACAGCCTGGAGACAGGCCAGTCTGTAATGCTCAGGGATCCTGAGGGCTTTTTGCTTGGCATGATGAGTGTTGAAGATATATGGCCGGTTGAGAGGGATAGAGAGTCAATGATTCTATATGGAACAAAGGATGTGCAACATCCAGGTGTGCATTATCTATACAATCGGTCAGGGCGGTTTTACATAGGCGGAAGGGTTGAATCCATGAGCCTTCCCATCCATTCCGATTTCAGGCAGCTTAGAAGGTCACCGGCAGAAGTTCGGGAAATATTCAGGAAACTTGGATGGAAAAGGGTGGTTGGATTTCAGACACATCAACCTCTGCATAGACCGCAATTTGAGATGACAATCAGGGCAATGCACAAGGCCAAGGCAAATCTTCTGCTTCTGCCGGTTGCCGGAGAGACAAAACCAGGTGATTTTGACCATTTTACCCGCATGAAGTGTTATAAAAAGGTGGAATCTCACTACCCTCCTGACTCTTTTTTGCTCAATCTTCTTCCTCTGGCCATGAGAATGGCAGGGCCAAGAGATGCTCTGCTTCACATGATCATGGGTAAAAATTTTGGCTGTACCCACTTTATAATCGGGCATGACCACTCAAGTCCCGGGACTGATAGCAATGGTCTGCCCTTTTACAACTGTGAGGATGCTTCCAACATCGCGTCCGAGGCTGCTTCGGAAATAGGGGTTGAGGTAATATCATTTAAAAAAATGCTCTATCTTCCATTTGAAGATGAATACCGGTTTGAAGATGAAATTCTTGCGGGTAAATTTCCTGAAAGCAAATCTTCTGCAAATGAATTTTCAGCGGGTAACGGCTCAAATTTTTCTGCAAGCGGGTTTTCTAAAGATCAAGGCTCAAAGACTACTTCTAATTCAGGCTATGCAGAAACAACCTTTCTGCCAGAGACAATCTTTTTGTCAGGTACAGATATCAGAAAAAGAATCCGTGCAGGAAAAAATGTGCCGGAGTGGGCAACCTTTCCTGAAGTTGTCTGTGAACTGAAAAAATCCTACCCACCACCTTCCGGTCAGGGTTTTACGGTCTTTCTGACAGGGCTGTCAGGGGCTGGCAAATCTACTATTGCCAATGTACTCTATGCAAAATTCATGGAGATAGGTACCAGGCCGGTCACGCTGCTTGATGGTGATATTGTCAGAAGAAATCTTTCAAGTGAACTTGATTTTTCCAAGGAACACAGGGATATCAATGTACGACGCATTGGCTTTGTAGCAGCAGAGATAACAAAAAATCGTGGTGTTGCCATCTGTGCTCCGATAGCCCCGTATAAAAAAACAAGAGATGAAATAAGAAATGCCATTGAAATGCATGGAGGTTTTTTTGAAGTGCATGTGGCAACGCCTGTTGAAGAGTGTGAAAAACGTGACCGCAAGGGGATGTATGCAAAGGCAAGAGCCGGGCTGTTAAAAGGTTTTACAGGAGTGGATGATCCATACGAGATACCGGAAAACAACGAGATAACCATAGATACTACGAACATCACACCAGATGAAGCTGCACACGAGATTTTGCTTTATATTGGTCAGCAGGGTTTTATATAACTGTTGGTATTTCTTTCTGCAGGGGCGTAGCGTTGATACGCCCCCTCCTGATATAATAAATAAAGATTCATTGCCATTGGGTTGTCACCCCGAACCATGAAAATCATAACGCATTTTTATGGTAAAATTCAAAAAAACAGGCTCAAATCTAACAAAGAATTTTTTTTGTAATCCCGCTCACAGTGGTCTGTCCAGTCATAAACATCGCTTTTTTAAAAACCTTTCTGATATGTTCCATATGAAGCTTTACACCAAGTGATCCTGCCCCAACCGAAGCTCTTATGACATCCCTCCCAAGCAATACTGCATCAGCGCCAAGAGCTATCATTTTAAGTACATCATAACCTGTTCTTATCCCTCCATCAGCAGTAATAAAGACCTTGCCTTTAAGGATCGCTGCTATTTCAGGAACAACCTCTGCCACACCAGGAGTTGAGTCAAGAACCCTGCCGCCGTGATTGGATACAGATATCACCTTTACACCTGCCTCCACACACGCTTTGGCATCTTCAACAGCCATGATCCCTTTGGTTATGAAAGGAAGCGTGGTAAATTCAACCAGTTCCCGGATATCTTTTGAGCTTTTACGGAACACTGGCTGGCCGTGCTTTGCCATGATTGTAGAGCCGCATCCGTCAAGATCAATTCCTACGGCAGGGCATCCGGCATTTTCAGCCATGCTGATAAGCTGTTTGAGAACATCCTGGGATCTGGGTTTGAAAATAGGTATGCCTGCCCCTTTTTCCTCTTTTAGCACCTCAAGGGCAGGATTGTTTTTTGGAGTGTAGAACCATGTATCTCCCCTCCAGCCAATTGTTCCGGCCTCTTTGCATCCTCTCACAACAGCCCTGCAAAAATCTTTTTCAGGCATGGCATCGTTATATTTTTCAATACCTGCTGTGGATGCTCCCATAACCGGAAAATCGAGTTTCATTCCAAGGAATTCAATGGATGTGTCAGGTTCTGTATGTTCGCCTACCACTCTCATTTTCAGCCTTATGTTCATAAGGGATTGGACATTGTTTTTAAAAGATGTGCCTTGACCCGCACCTCCAAAACCGATTGATTTGCCATAGGCCTCCTTCTGGCAAACCTTGTCGAAATTACCATCACATAGCGGGTATGCCGCACATAAACCTTTAAGTTTTTTTCTGGCACTGTCTCGCACATCTTCAGGTGTTGCCGGAATCCCTTCTGCCATGTCGAGTACAAGTTTCTCGTGGGCAAGGCAGTTTGAACAATTTTGTGGAGACTCGTCTTGCTCCATCTGGGAATGACAGTTTGTGCAATACCATGTTGTCATATATTACTCTCCTTATCTGGTTTGGTTTACATGAAATTTGACAAGAGTGTAGCCTTTTGGCATTTCATTGACTGTATTAAGGGCGGGCGTACCTACACCCCCTACAGCAATTAAACCTAAACCTTCATGGCCGTTGTGTGACTATCCCGAGCCACGAAAATCAGGACTCCTTTTAATGGTAAAAAGGCTACACGTATTTGATTTGATCGCCTGGAATAGATTTGATCTATTTGGTTGACATCACCCAGACTCCGTCCCACTCTTCTCCCTTCTCAACCGGCGGACTCTTTTTGAACATTTCACATCGTTCAATAAACAGCTTTGAAGGGCCATCATCTTTTTTATATTCCAATACTTTTCTGAAAAGAGAAATCGCATCATCCCAAAGTTCTTCCCTGTATCCGTTTCTGTATATTTCAAGTCCCTCAGCAAACAGCTTTATCCACGTTTCATCATCTGACGCTGTTTCTGCCTCTGCTGACCCGGCAGACAGCATGGATACCAGCTCATATATCCTGATTGCGGCAAATTTTCCTTTAACCCTGATTAAATCAAGTTCTCTGCAAAGAAACCTTGTCTCATCCAGGTCATTTTTTGTCGTTTCGCTGATAATAATCTGGACTCCATATGATTTTGTTACCCCTTCCAGTCTTGATGCAAGGTTGACCTCATCGCCCATGACAGTATAGTCAAACCTGAGCAAGGATCCCATATTGCCTACAATCATTTCGCCTGTATTTATGCCTATGCCAATATCTAATTTGCTCTTTTGAACAACCACATTCTTATCTTTATTGACTGAGTGTTTTGCATGGTCATCTTTATCAATAAAATCTTTTTTCTGGCTCAAAGTGTTATTTTCCTGATTCATCTCTTCAAGGCGTACTTTCATTTCAAGGGCAGTGCAGCAGGCATCCTGAGCATGGTTGTCACTCCATACCGGAGCACCAAATATTACCATGATTGCATCCCCTATATATTTGTCAAGGGTTCCATTGTGCCTGAAAACAGTGTCAGTCATACGTGTAAAATAGTTGTTCAAAAGAGTGACAAGTTCTTCAGGAGGCAGTTTTTCAGAAAGTGTGGTAAATCCTCTTATGTCGGAAAAAAGAACAGAAAGCCGTTTTCTCTCACCGCCAAGTTTCAGGTTTTCATGGTTTGCGATAACCCGTGCTACAACATTGGGGGATACATAGCTGTCAAATGCTTTTCTTAGCACTGATTTTTCCCTGTAGCTCTGGAAGAACTCTTTGGTTCCAATCAACAATCCATTTATAGTAACCGCTGCTGTTGCTGGCATCACATCAACCATAATTCCATTATATTTGAAAAGAGCGATAGATGTGACTGAAGAAACAAGTAGCATTGTTGCTGTTGAGATGATTAAGTAAACAGGGTTTTTTCTGACAGGAATCAGAATACAGGCCAACAGATAAAAACAGAGCCATTTTATCTCCGGTATTGAAAATTCTCGTATGGGATAGCCTTTTAAGATAGTTCTTACCACATTGGCCTGAATCTCCACACCAGATATCATCTTTTTTGTAAAACGCATAAAAGGGTAGGGGTAGGAATCTGCACCACTTTCAATTTCTACCGCGGAATCCGCTATAAATCCGACAAAAACAATCTTGTCCTTAAAAACTTCAGGGTCAACCATATCGTCTATAACCTGATAATATGAAACAGCAGGAACAGTCCCTGCCTTGCCTGCATAATCTATGAAAAATTTTTCCTCTTCGTTAATATCATATAAAGAGTCAGCATGACCTGTGTTGTCTGATTGGCTTGCGATGTCCAGGTTGCCTGTTTCATCCAAATCGCCTGTGTCATCCAGGTGGCCTGTCTTATCCAGGTGGTTTTGGTTGTCTGATTGATCTGTGGTGTCTAACTGGCCTGACGTGCCTGTCTTGTTCAGTGAGGAAAGGTCGTTTGTGTTCTTTTTGTTTTTAACACCCGTGGTTTTAATAGCCGTGCTTACAGCGGCAAATGAGATTGAGTCGCGAATATCTACACGGTTTGAGGCCATACGAACACTGCCGTCACCATCAGGATAAAAATTGACCATCCCTATAGCTGCCGCTGCAGATGCAAGAACGGGAACAGGCTCTTCTATAAAATAGGTCTCATAGCCATGACGACCGGTTATGGTAAGATTCGAGGCAAGTACAACATTTCCTGCTTTCATTACAGCTTCTGAAAAGAGGATATCTTCTGACGGATCATTGGATTTTTCAGGGAAAATTATATCAAAGGCAATTGCAGATGCACCCGCATTGCTCAATTTGTCCACGATTTTTGCGTGCAGGCTTCTGGGCCATGGCCATCTTAACCTGATTTGCCTGAAAGATGGTTCGTCAATGGCCACGATAATGACATCATCAACATTATTGTGTGATGATCTCAGTGTGTAAAGCAGATCTCTCCATGCAAAATCAGCCAATTCAAAAAAAGGAATATTAACCCAGAAGATAAAAATAAAAACTGGCAGGATCAAGGGGACGATGACGGGTTTCAGTCTTTTCATGCAGAGTTTTTCCCCAAAAAATATATTGGATCATCAGACTTGCTGCAAAACTCGTTGCTCATCCAAAACTTGTTGTTCATCCATTGCAATCAGGCGGCAAAATCAGGTTTCGCAGGAAATCTGTTATGATTGGTATTTTACTTTATAACATTGTATTTCAGTAAAATGGAATTTTCATCAATTTTCTCCATTTCAGAAAGCTCAAGGTTGATGTCAAAATCTGCGGCAAACAAGGAAAGTCCCTGACCAAAGAGCTTGGGCACAAGGGTTATATAAACCTCGTCAATAAGATTTTCTTTCGCAAACAGGCCGTTTATTATTGATCCCCCTATTAACGCAGCAGATTCAAACCCCTCCTTTTCAAGAGATTTGAGAATTTCCTCTGGACTTTTATCTGTAAATTCAAGAATTCCATTCCCTGTGGTTCTGCTGTTGCGGTTCAGATTTTGTACAGTTCCACTATGGTTTGAATCTATGGCAAGGCGGATAGGGTTTCTCGTCATTACAATGTTCTTGCGGTCAGGAAGTATCTTGCCGATAGTGTCAAATGTGGTTGAACCCATGATAACGGCACCGGCTTCCTTTGTGATCTTGACAAATTTTCTTTTATCGGCTTTTCCCGTCCAGTTCACAGGCTCCATAGAGTGCCTGGCTATTTTGCCATCAAGTGTCATTGCCATTACTAAAATTACTTTCATAAGGTATCTACCTCCTGTTTACCGTGAAAATATGTCATGGATTTCATGCATAGGGTGGTCTGATTCCGTTAGTCATGCAAGTTTTGGCCAATCCTCATTGTTTTTTTCTTCAACAAAACAGCAGAATTTATCACATTTTAGCTCTTTATGGGATATGGGGCATTTTATGGTTATTTTATTTTCACCTATATCAATAACCTCCCAGTCTCCGTTTCTTCCTGATCCATCTATCCTTATTTTTTGACCCAACTTAAATGGGTATGGTTTGAAAATGGTGACATCGTGTTTCATGGCTCTCCTTTCTGTGAATTATCATGTTCCCGTAAAAAGTCCGAAGCAGGCGTTTTTTTGTGTGTAGTAACCCTCTGGTTTTATTGGACGCAGGTTTAGGCAACCTGAGTTTTTACGAGGTCATCAATTATGGTTTTCAGATTATGGAAGTCCATGTCAGGCCGTATTCCAAATCTTGTAAGACAAAAATCATACTTTACAGGATCTTCGGGACATATCTCTTTGAAGCCTTTTGTAACTTCAAGAGCTGTTTTCATGTCTGCCTGTTTCCGTCTTGTAAAGCCAAGAATTCTTCCGACATGATGCATGTGTGTATCCAGGGGAACAATAAGCATGGAGGGTGAAATTTCCCCCCATCCTCCAGGATCCACATCATCTTTTCTTACCATCCATCTTAAAAACAGATTGTTACGTTTGCAGGCACTTCCTTTTTCAGGGTCTGCTATAAGGTTGCCTGTATTTTTTCCTGATGTTATTTTTTGAGTGAAACGAGCCATTGCAGGAAGAATTGTCTCGTCTTCTTTTGAGACCGCATTTAAAAAAAAATTTTTCAATGAACCAAAATGAATAAGTATATCTTTTATTCCAAAAAGAAGGCAAATAAAGTGTTCACCTTTGGTAAAACGATATTTGAAATCTTTGAAATCATAAGCAATATCCTCATTTTTATTTTGCGTCAAATAGGCATTGAGAGGATAGCTCTCAAGAGGAAAGGCGTGTACAGAGTTGTTCATTATTTCAAATACCCGTCCAACATGCTTGAGAATTTGATCTACTCTCCCGTAAGCTAATGATGCTGCAATAACAGCCGCTATCTCCCTTTCGCCGGGGTCAGGATAATTGTCAAGAAATTCAAGTGGATCAGGATGTATATACTCCCTTTTATTGTAAGTGCCATAGATAATATCCAATTGCTCTCGGAGAAGATCACTCCTGCCTTTTGTTGTCATGTTGATCCTTTATTGTCATGTCGATCCTTTGTGGTTGTTCAGTTTATAAGAGTATAGCCTTTTTATGTTGAATTCCAGTAGGGGCGTAGCGTGCTACACTCCATGATATTACGAATAAAATGCAAAAAGACTGCACTCAATTTATAATTTATCTTGACTTGAAAGAATTTCAATCCCTAATATGCTTCATCATATCTTTAGCGTACAGCCTTTTTATGTTTAATTGTATCAGGGGCGTAGGGTCCATATACCCCTGATGCCATGAGCAGGATGCAAAAAGGATGCACTCTTGTTTGGTTGCACAAAGAACAGTGAGGCTATTCTCTTTTGAGACGATTCTCTTTGTTTTGTCGCAACGTTGTTATTAATTTCATTCTGACTTTTTAAGGATTGCATAAATCATGCTGCAGGAAAAAAAAATCGGTTTTATTGGAAGTGGAAACATGGGAGAAGCACTTATAAGTGGTCTTGTCATGTCAAAGGCAACCAAGCCTGAAAATATCATCTGTTCAGATGTCCGTAAAGAGCCTTTAAAGGATATACATGAAAAATATGGGGTACTGACAACAACCAGCAATATTGAAGTGGTTGAACGATCAGAGATTGTTGTATATTCAACAAAACCCCAGATTCTTGGTAAGGTACTGAAGCAGACAGCCGGGTCACTGGATCGTTCAAAACTTGTTATTTCCATTGCGGCCGGAGTACCCCTTGCTGCCATTGAGGCAGGTCTTAACAAGGAGCTCAGACTTATTCGTGTGATGCCAAATATCTGTGCTTTTGTCAAGGCAAGTGCAACTGCCATTGCCGCGGGCCAATATGTGCAGGAAGGTGATATCGAGCTTGCAAAGGCTGTTTTTGATTCTGTAGGTATAAGTGTCTTTATAGAGGAAAATATCTTGATGGATGCGTTTACAGGATTGAGCGGAAGCGGTCCCGCCTATATTTTTATGATTGTCGATGCAATGGCAGATGCCGGGGTAAAGATGGGTCTTTCAAGAAAAGATTCACTTTTGCTATCGAGCCAGACAGTCCTTGGAGCTGCCAAGATGTTGCTTGAATCAAGAGAGCATCCAGGACAGCTTAAAGACAGGGTTACCTCACCAGGAGGCACTGCCATCGCGGGAATCCATACGCTGGAGGCTGGCGGACTCAGAACAACCATTATTAATGCTGTTGAGTCTGCTACAAACCGCTCTATGGAGCTTGGAAAGATTATGATTCAGAATTTTGAAAAAAATAACGGGAAAAAATATTGATAAAACATACGCAGCCTGGCTGAAATTCTTGTTGAATTAAAATTTTGGAACAATGCAATTCCTGAACGCGAACTATAAAACAGGGGAGGGGATTTATGAAACTTATAGAGAGTATCAAGTACAGGGTTGTAAGAGGGAACAAGGATCTTTCTTTATCCAAAGACGATATTATATGGATAAATGAAGGGAATCTTTATTGTCAGAATGTAGGTGGCTGGGTCGGGGAAAATATTATTGAAAAGGTTCTGGATGGTGTTATTCTGGAAGTGGTGGTTGAAGAGCTGGAATCTGAAATCATGAAGCTGCAACTCAAACTTGATGCGTTGCTGGCAATAAGAAATATCTCAATGAATTATATATCTTAAAAGACCTTCTTACACACTTTTAAGGAACCGGTTTTAAATAACTTGCTCATGTAAGAATACACCGACCTTGAAGGACGGCGTATTTGGATTTTAAAACGGGTATTTTATTGTCAGACTCATTCCTGAAAGGGTTCGTTACAAACTTTTAAGCTTCCGGGAATGCTCTAAAGCTTCCGGAAATGCTCTATGTTTTATGGAGTAGTAGAGAGACGCTCAATAGCCCATACAGCTCCTTTTCTGAGTGGTTCATGCTCAAGAAAATTGCCCTTTTCATCAACATAGGACAAAAGAATTTTTTTGTATTCACTTGCAAGCCTCTCATCCTGAGCCATGATCTCTCCCATGGCTTCAGGTGCCCCCCATCCTATACCTCCTGATTCGTCATTAAGACTCCACATTAGCCGTCTCATGACAACTCGGGCAGATTCAAGATTTTTAGATGCCATCTTTGCGACAACTTTACCCATAGCTCTGACTGCTCTCCATTTTATATTTTCGTTAGAGTTCTGGATAAATGAAAAAAGGGGGTTTATGGATTTGGCTGGTGGAAATTCAAGGAGTTCCTCGATAGCCTTTTGCTCATCACTCATCGTGAGCAGTTCATATATTGTCTGTTTGAGTTTTTTCACCCCATGATATGCAGCCTCCTATACAACTTTTTATTACATCATTTATATCTTCTTCCAGGCGTTTGATCAGAAGCTCTTTCTCGCAGCCGTCTGCATCCAAAGAAGTAAAAGTGTCTTCGTTCAAGTATTTATCAATAATTTCTGGAAAACTGTCTGAAACTTCAATATATCCAGCTTGATTTTTTATAAAAATGTCCGGACACAACTCTACACAGATATCACACAAAACACATTCACTGATATCAATGACAGGTGTTTTCATAATTCACCTCTATATTGAAACTATTACTGCCATCCGCCTTTATTGATATGTGCCTCCTTCTCTTTTGATGCGAGTTGTTTTATTTTAAATCCTGCATCAAGAAGAGTTCCATAAAGAACACCACAACCTGAATCCTCTCTTGCCTCATCACCTTGCCTCGCAAGAAGTATCATTGCTTCGGCAAGTTCCAATGTTCTTTGTATATTTATGTTATATTTTTTTTTTAGCATGGCAAAAGGGTCTCCAGAACATAATCATCTTTGCTGCAATTAATGTCTGACTGAAATTCCTTAAGTGGGAACATAATCAGCTTTTTTGTATTTTTTTTGGGATTTAAATTCATGAAAAATAAAAAAGTATCTTTGTTGTTGCTGACTCTGTCAGGTTTTAAATTTTATTGATTTTTATGTGAAAGTCTCCTGAGACAGTTGTAATTATAAGACTTTCATTTTTCATTGTGCCCATCAGGGCATGGCCGTTATCAAGATGATAATGCACCATCCATACCATCTTGAAAATTATCCTCATAAAATATTTTGTCCCATTTATTTGTATTTGGAAAAGCACATCCTGATTTTAATTGAAACCCAAGTGTCGCATCTGTTGGCGGTACAACTATGATTCAGTGAGACAGCATCAGACAGGTTACTGTAGTACGATAGCATGAAGTTATAAAGACCTGTTTGTTTTATGGGAAAAAATGGCATGTCTATTGCTTTATTTCTTGAAATATTTTTAAATCTCTGATTTGCTGAAAACTATTCAAAGTTCACTGACAAGCATTATCTGCTGACTCATCGGGAGTCGGTTTTGAATATCACTTTATTTTGTTCAGAACTGTTTTTAAAATTTTAATGATTTTCGGAGGATATCATGGATCCTGTTTTTCTTTCCCGGCTGCAATTTGCCGTTGCAACCATGTTTCATTTTCTTTTTGTACCATTAACCCTTGGGCTTTCCATAATCATTGCCTGGATGGAGACCCAGTATGCCAGAACCGGAGACAAGGTTTATCTTCAAATGACAAAGTTCTGGGGAAAACTGTTTCTGATTAATTTTGCTGTCGGTGTGGTGACAGGTATTACTCTTGAGTTCCAGTTTGGAACCAACTGGTCACGCTATTCAGAATATGTGGGAGATGTGTTTGGCTCCCTTCTTGCCATTGAGGCCTCTGTGGCTTTTTTTCTGGAATCGACCTTTATTGGCATCTGGATATTTGGCTGGAAAAAACTCTCTGCCAAAGCTCATGCAGGGGTTATGTGGCTTGTTGCCATTGCAGGTAATTTTTCCGCTGTCTGGATTCTTACTGCCAACGGCTTCATGCAGCATCCTGTGGGTTATACCATCCGTAACGGACGAGCTGAAATGAGCAACTTCTTTGAAGTTTTATTCAATAAGTTCGGCCTGCTTGAGATCGCTCACGTTTTACCATCTGCATGTCTTCTGGCCGCTTTTTTTGTCATGGGTATAAGTGCCTGGCATCTTCTTAAAAAACAGCATATTGATTTTTTCCACAGATCATTCAAAATAGCCCTGGTATTCGGGCTGGTAGCTTCTTTGCTTACAGGATTCACCGGAGATCTTCATGGTACCCATGTTGCGGAAGTCCAGCCTGCCAAACTTGCCGCCATGGAGGCACACTGGGAGACAAAATCCAGTGCACCAATCATTATGTTTGCCATTCCTGACGAAGACTCTGGAAAAAACCTTATCGAGATCGGCTCTATTCCGGGCTTGCTAAGTTTTCTTGGATTTCATGATTTTAACGCAACAGTAAGGGGAATTAATGATTTTCCGGCAGATGAACGTCCTCCGGTGCTCATTACATTTGCCGCATTCAGAATTATGGTGGGGCTTGGAACGCTGTTTATAATACTTATGGTTTATGGATGGTTCAGAAGAGAAAAATTGATGGAATCCCCGTTATTTCTTAAAATAATGCTTTTTTCCATCCCTCTTCCCTATATAGCAATAGAAATGGGCTGGGTAGTTGCAGAGGTAGGACGTCAGCCGTGGATTGTTTATGGCTTGATGAAAACATCCGAGGCTGTATCTCCGATTGCAGGATACCAGGTCATGATTTCACTTATAGCCTTTATCGTAATTTATGGCCTTCTTGGTGGTGTGGGTTACTATCTTATTGCTAAAAACGCCGTAAAAGGACCTCTTCCCGTAAAGATTCATGTAAAGAATTGACTTTGAACATTATATGATTAAGAATTAAAAAGGAGTTTTAAAAAAATGATTCTACAGACAATATGGTTTTTCCTATGGGGCCTTTTATGGGCAATCTTCTTCATGACAGATGGCTTTGATTTTGGCGTTGGAACGCTTTATCCTGTTCTGGGCAAGTCTGAGGAGGATAAAAGAGCGATGATTAACTCCATAGGTCCATTCTGGGATGGTAACGAGGTTTGGCTAATTACTGCCGGCGGGGTCACCTTTGCAGCATTTCCCAAGGTTTATGCGGTTATGTTCTCTTCGCTTTATACTCCGTTGCTGCTTATTCTATTCGCCCTTATTTTAAGAGGAGTTGCATTTGAATTCAGGGGACAGATTGAGAATCAAGGCTGGAAGAGAATATGGGATCTTTGCATATTTATCGGCAGCTTTGTTCCCGCTCTTCTTTTTGGTGTGGCATTTGCCAATATTTTCAGGGGCATTCCGTTTGATGGCCAAGGAATTTACCACGGGAATATCCTGATGCTTCTGAATCCTTACGGTGTTCTTGGAGGGCTGTTGTTTCTTCTGCTTTTCATGCTTCATGGTGCCAACTGGCTTGCCATGAAAACAGAAGGTGACTTGCATGAGAGGGTGACAGCACTTGCACAAAAGATATGGTTGGTTCTGGTACCTGTGGCTGTTATTTTTCTCGTTGCCTCTGCTTTTGCAACCCGTCTCTATGATAACTACATAAAAAACCCCGCTTTTGTTCTGGTTATTGCCATTTCTGTAATCTCTCTTCTGATAGTAAAATTTTTTCTTGCAAGGAGGGAATATTTTAAAGCCTGGTGTTCTTCCGCCCTTACTATTGTAAGTTGTACCTTCTTTGGAATTATCGGCCTCTTTCCTGTTCTTTTCCCATCGCTTATAGACTCAAAGTATCATCTGACCGCGTTTAATGATTCGTCAAGCCCAATGACCCTTACGATAATGCTGGGTGTGGTTGTGATTTTTATTCCTGTGGTAATCGGGTATCAGATGTGGACATACAAGCTGTTTCAGGGTAGATTATCCAAGGAAGAGATGGAGTATTGATATTCAGGGCATCTTCTGAGCAACAAAAAATGAGCTGCCTGGCTGCAATTGCTTCTGGGTTGAAACAGATGAACTGTGCTCTAGCCAAAACGCTAAACCGAACTTGTATCCCAAGTATGAATCCTTGGGTTTTACGGCCTGAAGGCCAAATTTATAAAGGAGCCTTAAGATCATGAATATTGACAGAATAGTTTTTGCATTCGCTGGAACTTTAATCCTTTTGAGTGTCATATTTGCAGTTTCACATAGCATTCACTGGCTATGGCTGACTGCCTTTGTTGGTGCAAATATGACCCAGGCCGCCTTTACAGGCTTCTGCCCTCTGGCTTACGTACTGAAATCGATTGGTGTTGAGTCTGGTAAGGCATTCTGATTTTTCAGAGAGAGAAGGTGTGGAAGGCTATCTCAAGTAGATTTAATAAAGTAGTATTTTTGTTTTATGCGTCACTCATTTGTTCTATGTGTTACTCGTCAGGCGTATTTTCAGCCATTTGTTAAAAATTTAAAATTGAAGGAGAATTGTAGTTATGGATAAGTATGTATGTGATCTTTGTGGTTATGTGTATGATCCTGAAGTTGGTGATCCTGATAATGGAATTGACGCCGGTACAGATTTTAACAGTATTCCTGATGACTGGAAATGTCCTATCTGCGGTGCTTCAAAAGAGGATTTTTCAAAAGAGTAATCTGGCTGGACTCAGTTGAAAATTTATAAAAAACCCCCACCTTCCGAATCACAGACCCAGAAGGTGGGGTTTCAAAATCTTGAACCGCTTATCCTTATAATCATCCTGCCTTGGCGTGACAGTCCTGTTATACAGCCAATATCAACAATCCAGCTCTTTTTTAAGCCACTCTCTGACCTCTCCATCCACAGCAAATACGCCTTTATGTTTTCCGTGAGACTCTATAAATTTATTTTCAATTTTTTTCGGCATTCTGAATGTTGACAGCTCTTCTGAATCAAACCCTTTACGTTTTATCAGGGTTACTATAGGTGGTTTTTTCCATGTATTAATTGCGAAATATACAGTTTCATTATTGTGATCCCTGTAATATGCCTGCCCTCTCAACTGCCCCCATTCAAGATGGAGGGCAATAGCCTCTTCAGGAGTCATATCCCAGTCAACGGCATTTACAATATTCAGATTATTTTTTATATCTTTAAGTCTCATCTCATCTACCTCCGTGAATCAATCGTTGATTAAAAAGGTGGTTATTTATAACATGTAAGCCCAAATGACACTTTCAGTCTGTTGTCAACTTTAAGTTTGCCTTCAAGTTATAATCAAATCCTGTTATAAATATAAGATGCAAACTTGGTGCCAGGTGATGATTTTGGAAGTGATTGATGAAATTGTGGTAAAAAACATGGTTTTATTTGTCTTTAGAAAACCACGTCCTTTGGGCGTGGATAGGTCGATTCAAGCTATTTTTTTTACGGTTAGTACTCTTTCAAGGTTTAGCTGTCTGGTGAAAAAGATCTCCAAGCATTAAATCTTCTTAAAACAGGCCAGACACTTTGAACTTGAGGAAGCATTAGTTTGGTTGACTACTCTGTCTTGGTACCTGCATGAAGTTCTATTTTTTCAATGATCCACTCAGAAATAAAAGAGTCATCAATAGCATGAGAGCCAGAAGAGATGGCTTGAGAGTGAGACACAGATAATTCTTTTGCCAGATCTTCCATTTTTATTTCAACCCTTGCCATGGTACGGTGACCACCGGCTGAGCCAATGAAATCAAACGCCTGTTTGACCGTGTTGCCCGCACTTTTACGCAGACCGTCATTTCTTATGATAATGATCAGTTTCTGGTTGTAGATACCAGAAACAATGCTCCAGTTGGCACTGTCGATTTTCATGAAAAAATCCGCTGTGATTACGCATTGATCCGGGTTTTCAATTTTACCGGTATGGGCGTATACCCTGTGGTTGATGATCTTTTTTTTTCTGATGGCTCTTGCAATAAAGTCAACATCCTTTTCCCTGAATTCAGCATGTTCGATTCTGGCTATCAACGATGGATTCGCATATTTGTATAGAAACTGGAAGGCTCTTACATCTTCCATGGCAGTTTGACGCAAAAAACCGGATGTATCTGTCTTGATTCCCATAAGCATGGCTGTTGCAAGAGGTTTTGATGGTTTGATATCCGCAGCCTTTATATATTCGGTCATCATTGTGGAACACGCCCCATACTCAGGACGTATATCATTGAAAACAGCACAATCACAGGAAAGAGGATGGTGGTCAATAATGGCGTCATAACGGAACATTGCAAAGCATTCGTGGTGATCGGGCTGAGAATCCACAACTACAAACTTATCGAAATTTTTTTCATCAATCTCTTTGATGGGGATAATATCTATATTCAAAACCCTCAGCATGGTAAGATTGTCTGGTCGTCGGATCTCATTAAAATATGTGATCTTGACCTCGCTTACCTTTCGCCACAGAAGACGCTTGACTGCCATGGCACTTGCAATGGCATCAGGATCCGCATTGATGACAACAAGCACCCTGTTGTCCGGTGAAAAGAGGGATATGAATTTCTCAAGTTTCTGAATATGGCTCATGATTGTCCCTTTTGGGCTAAAGTGGAGAACTTTACCAGGTTCTTTGACGTGTGCTTATGTTGCTGAAAAACAGGGTAACAACAATGAAAATATAGCCAGCTACAGCCATAAGTGCGAAAAAAACAAAGTGTGTTCCAAGCGGGGCAAGCACAATAGCCGTAAGCCAGTGGATAGCTATTACCACACCGGAGTGGAGTCGTATGGGGAAATCCTTGAACCTGCATATAACTGCAAGACCGCAAAGATTCCACCCATAAAGAGATGCAAAGGTATGAATCCTGAGGAGCCATTTGGTATTCTCGGGATTATAATCAGGAGCCATCTGGTAAAGGATATAGATAATTCCGGAAATTGCTGTCGCAATTAAAAATCCAATGCCTGAAGAGAGAAACTGTTTCTGCTGCATTTTTTGTCCAAACTTTCGGTAAAGACGAAATACAGTTATGACCGCAATGAACAAAATGGATGTAACAAAAAGCTGAGGATAAAATTTCTCAAACAGAATAAATACAAAAAATATAATCACTCCAAGGTTGATGGCCCAGAAACAAACTACTGACAGAATGTTGTTTATGTTTTCAATATCTGGTTTCCCTGAACCGCAATATCTGAAGACCCCTGTTTTTCTTTTTCCGGCATTAATGCGGGTTCTATTTGCAGTTTTTGACTCGTGGTTTGTGTTGTATGTGCTGCTAACGCAGTTAGATCCTTTGTTTTTAAGGGTTACAGTCTGTTTGGGATCTCCATTGGTTCTTATCATTGAAAAAATAACAGACAAAGTAATCAGAGACAGGGGAAAGGAGAATCCAAGAAAAAATGTGTTCAGCACCAGTTTGTCCATAGTTACCGCGTGGATGAATTCATTGTTGATGATAACCGCGCTTGACATCAGAAGCCCGATAGAGAGGCATAGCAGCGACGCCTGATGAAATTTGGCGGAAACCGGCTCCCTCATGCTAAAGAAATTCCACGGAAACAAGGAGAACCTTTCAATTCTTAAACTCTCCACAATAGATGCAAGGCCTAATGATATAAATATGGTCACAGGATATATCTTGAGAAAGGCGAACAGGGAATAAAGAAGTGAAAAGAGCAAAAACAGCCAAGTACGGGCGGAAAGACGGCCAGTTCCCTCTGTAAAGTATAGAATAATGGTGCCACCGGTACAAAGATTGAAAAGAAAAATATGAAGCCGCTCAAAATCATGGTTTTCAAGGGGAAAGTAGATAGCCGCGTATCCGAAACACAGTGCTATTATCATCATTATGCTGAAAAAAAACTTCAAACTCCTGTCCATTAAATATCTCCTTAATACATCTATCTTGTTAAATGTCTGAATTGTGCATCTATTATGGTTTTAAAATTGGCAAAAAAAATTTGGAACCATGTCGCCATGGGGCTAAAACCCTCGGAGGGATGAAAAGACTTTTCTGGAAATCTATCTTCATAATTAAATCCTCTGACTTAATATGAAGATAGAAGAAAATCCTCAAATTTTTCTGCGGGAAGGGGTCTTGAAACAAGGTAGCCCTGGGCCTGATCACATCCAAGCAAACGGAGACGATCAAGCTGTTCTTTTGTTTCAACACCTTCAGCAACAACCTTCATGTTCATGTTGCCGGCCAGAGAGGTGATTATTTTGACAAGTTCTGATGAATTGTCCTCCTCATCACATATATGGTCAATAAAGCTTTTATCAATTTTCAAGGTTTGAAATGGCAGGTTGCTCAGATAGTAAAGAGAGGAATAGCCTGTGCCAAAGTCATCCAGGGAAAATGAGATGCCAAGGCTGCTTAGCTGTTCGATGGCGTTCATTGCCTGGCTGATATCCTTCATCAAGGCTGTTTCAGTCACTTCAAGTTCAAGAGATGATGGCGGAAGGCCTGTCAGTTTGAGGATCTCCTGAACAGACTCTACAAATCCTTTAATATGGAAATGTCTTGTTGAAATATTGACAGATACAACAAGGTTCCGGCTGTTCCTGTCTTTTTGATTGATCAAACGACCATGATTATTCTTGCCGTTCAGGTTGTTCTTGTAGCTCTGGCCATTATTATCGCTCGGGTTCTTGTCGCTTGAACTGTTATTCTGGCTGATCCAGCGTACAGTATCAAGGCATGCTTTTTTCAGAACAATCATGTCAAGAGGCACTACAAGGCCGCTCTCCTCTGCAAACGGGATAAATTCACCAGGGGGGATCATGGTTCCGTCCGCTCTTTTGCCCCTTACAAGTGCCTCCATACCATAAACTGTACCATTTTCAATAAATATTTTGGGCTGGTAGTACACCTCAAAGTTCTCTGTCGCAATGGCCTGACGCAGATCTCTTTCAAGAGCCACTCTTCGTTGTGCTTTGGAATTTAGCTCTTCAGTAAAAATCTTGTATCTGTTTTTTCCTTGCTGTTTTGATTGATACATGGCAAGATCGGCGTTTTTAATCAACATTTCAGCATCATGTCCATCATTTGGAAAGACGGATATACCAATGCTCACACCTAAATAAAATTCCATGGAGTTTATAGTGAACGGCAGCTTGAAATCATCAATTATAGTATCAGCAATCTTGCACAGCTCTCCGATATCATCAAGATCCTGAATAATCAGGCTGAATTCATCGCCACCGAGCCTGGCGAGGGTATCACATCTGCGGAGGCGATTGTTAAGCCTCATGGATATCTCCTGTAAAACCTTGTCACCGGATTGGTGCCCCATACTGTCATTTACGTTTTTAAAATCATCAATATCCAGAAGAAAAACCCCGATCATGTTTTCATTGCGGCGGGCAAAGTCAAGTGCATGTTCAAGCCGGTTATTGAATAGCTGACGGTTGGGAAGATTGGTAAGAGAGTCAAAAAAGGCCTTTTTTGCAAGATCCTGTTCGGCTTTTTTCCAGTCTGTTATGTCGAGTATGGAGCATACGCTCATGGTTGTTCCTGGAAGCATGGCCACGGTAAGGCTTACAAACCGTATTTCACCATGGTGGTTAATGAAACGGGTTTCGTACTGCCTTGGTGCGGCATGACTTTGATCGCTTCTTCGTAATTTGTGAAATTCCATCATCCTGTTCACCTCTTCAGTATGAAAGAAATCCACCCAGGATCTGCCTTCCACCCATTCAGTTCCTGGAACTTTGGCAAGTTTTATGAACTCCTGGTTGGCAAGCCTGATGGTTGTGTCCTCGGCAACAAGAATGGCGGCATTGCCGGTGTTCATAAAGAGAGTTTTGTATTTTTCTTCAGACTCACTTAATGCTTTTTGCACTTCATGAAGATCTGTAAAATCCAGGAACATTTCAAGCAGCATGGGTCTGCCCTCTCTTATTATTCTGGCAACAGATCTAATGACCGGAATCTCATCGCCATTTGTAGTTATAAGGATGGTTTCCATGGATTTGATAATAATCCGGTTATGATCTCTGTCCTCTTCGAGACTCTCAAATATTTCAGCCGGGTATGGTAACAGAAACTGAATGTAATTTGTTCCGACCACATCTTCATATTTTTTGTCAAGCATGCGAAGGGCGTTCAGGCTGATTTCCTTGATAACACCTGATTTTTCATCAATAACAACAATTCCTGCCGGAATGGAGGCAAGAATCTGGGTTAGGAATGATTCATTTTCCTGCAGCTTGACCAGCATATTTTGTATGCTTCTGGCAAGAGACGCGATCTCGTCGTTTCCTGGTATGCCTACCCCCTTGTTAATACAGGATTTGGTGACAGACTGCACTTGAGAATTAAGTGTCAATATCCGTTTGAGAACTCCTTTTTCAAGAAAAAACATTGAGAGTCCCCCCATGAAAAGACCAGTGACAATAATGGCCATGAGGATCATGTGCAATACAGCTACCCCTGAAGCAAAAATTTCTCTGGATGCTCTTACACTTATAACAGCGGCAGGTTCTCCTTTAAGATCCTTGATAATACCGAAACATACCAGAGAATCCTTTTCCTTTTCTATTAATGGTGAATCAGAAAGATGCACAAGCATCTTCTTGTCATCAATTCCGGCAATCTCCAGATCCAGCTCTATACGCTCTTCCAGGCTCTCGACAGTTTTATGCTCAAGTTCCCGTGCCATGAAGCACCATCCAACAGATGGTCCCTCCTGGTTGCTTGTCAATACCGGCCGACATGCAGCCATGTAGATCAAGTTTCCAGATAAAAGAATGCCTTTAAAACCTTTTTTGTTGTCTCCGGGTTCAGCTGGATTGTTAATAAACCGGGTAACCGTCTCTATAGTCCCTGGCGGCAATGCAAGCAACTCCTCTCCTGATGGAGAAAGGTATTTTCCCCAGACCAGCTCTTTTTTTGTATTGAGCAGAATAATAATATTGTTGTTCTGGTTATTAAAGGTTTGAATAGGAAGATTAGATGTTATGTAATCCTCTTTTTTTCCTTGTAAAAATAGGTAGGTGTCATCCCAGAATGCCCAGTCTGCAACCAGCATGTCAAGATTTGTGATGATTGCTGAAATAGCATTCATACTGCGATTAAGGTTGGCTATTATGAATTTGTCTTCAAGTGCTTCAAATTTATTGTAAGTGATGTTCCGGGTTGTAATAAAAAGAGTTGCAACAAGTATCGTGAAACAAAATATAATGATGAGCAGGGTTGTTTTTCTCAGGCTCATTTTTCACCATCCTCCTTCAGCTTCCGGTCATTCTTTGATCTCATCATTAATTCAAAACATCTCTCGTCATGATATGCGCTGTTGACATAAGGGAGTCCGTAGTTTTTTAAATACCGCTTTAACAATTTAGAGCATTTTTTTTAAAATACCGCTTTAACAACTTGGAGCATTCACACCGCAGTGAATCGTTTTTTTAAAACGGCAAATTGATTTGCACTGACTTCCTCAAATAAAATTTTCAGGTTTCTTCTGGCATTTTTAATCATTTCCAATTTTGCCAAGCAGGTGGCACAGTGCCTGTTCAAGGCTTGGATGTGAAAATTTGAACCCTGAATTTATAAGCCTTTCCGGTGTAACCCTGGTGCTTGCCAGAAGTACCTCATGACCCATTTCACCCCATACCATGCGGATCAAAGAGGCTGGCAGGGTAAATCTGGCAGGTCGTGAGAGAACTTTGCCAAGCGTTTGCGTAAAAACAGAATTGGTTACAGGATTGGGGGAGATTATATTTACCGCTCCATGAATTGAGTTGTTCATTATAATATGGTGCAGAGCATATACAAGATCATCCATGCTGATCCAGCTCATGTACTGTTCACCGCTTCCTATTTTTGCCCCAAGTCCCATCATAAAACCCGGAAGAAGCCGCTCAAGTGCCCCGCCCGCAGGTGTAAGCACGACACCCATACGGGCAAATACAGTTCTGATTCCTGCCTCTTGAGCCTTGATGGCACAATTTTCCCATTCCTGGCATACTTGAGAGATAAACAGATTACCGCTGCAACTGTTTTCATTCAAGCATTCATCTCCGCAATCTCCGTAAAAACCTGTGGCTGACGCTGAAATAAAAAGCTCAGGCCTGAGGTCGGAAGGAAGTAACGCTATGCGGTCAGCCAAAAGGGTAGTGGAGAGATTTCTGCTTTTGATTATGATATCTTTTCTCTGGTCAGTCCATCTTCCTGACCCTATGTGATAGCCATTCAAGTTTATCACTACGTCGATTTTGCCCGCCGGTTCAAGATCAAGCATCCCTGTGTAAGGATCCCACTTTATTTCATTAACAGCTTTCAGAACCGGTTTGTCTGTAATATTTGATATCTCTTTTGAAGATCTCTCTCCATTTTCAGGATCATGTTTTATTGAAGGAGTATTCCTTACAAGTTTGATGACTCTGTGGCCGCCTGTAGTCAAAAATGGAATCAGTGCTTTACCCACAGGGCCACTTGCGCCAGATATCAAAACAGACAAGGGTTTTAAGCTGGTTGTGTGTGCGTCATTGGAATCCATCTGGTTTTTACGGAGTTCGTGATTTCTGTGTCGTTCAAGATCTGTTACCATAACAGTGTGTCGGTAGTTAAACAGGCGGTAAAGTTCTGCCTTGATAAACTCATGCCATTTGTCGGGTATATGGAAGGGAAGGGCATAGTCAATTCTGTCTTCAAGTCTTGAGATAGCTATGTGTGGGGAGAAGCCGATTGTGTTGTCAGGTGTTTTGAGTGTGTTGCCGGAAGTAAGTGTATTGCTGGAAGTAGAGGAGAGATTCCGGTTTGCGGTAGAGGGTATTTCGTTATCAGCAGGAGAATAAAAGGTGTGGGTATGTTCCCACTTTGAAAAAGGGCCTCCATGCAGCCGGTCTCTAAAAAATTTGTTTTTTGCATATCCTGTATGTTCAGCCCTCATCGGAACCGGAATGCCTGCAAAGCATATATCCATATTCACCCTGGCTCCGGTTTTGATGCCGTTTCCTGTTTTGTGTATGTTTTTGAGTCTCATCCAGGGGGGTGTCAGACGTTCAAAAGCTCCCTGTTTTTCGTGCCATCCGAAAATTGTCTCTACAGGCTCTTTTACATCAATATATTTTATGAAATATTTATCTGCCATATATGGTTTTCAAGCTCCTTTTTTATGTGAAAGTCTATTAAAAATAGCTGTAATCATGAGACTTTAATTTTTTGTTGTGCCCATCAGGGCATGGCCGTTGTCATGAAAACAAGTTCTTCCAATTACCACTGCATGTAGTGTTGAATTGGAGTTTGACCCCTGACATATCGTACAGGAAATGAGAAGTTACGACTCACGAGTATTGATATTATGAAGAAAAAACAGAAATTCCTTTATTGTAAAAAGGCTGAAAATATAACATGTACTATTTCTTATATCAACATAACAGCAACGAAAACAATAATCATCATCAAGAATCAAATCCAATGCATATGAGATATGAATTTTAACGAGTATGAGCACTGGAAAGTTGAGTGCTATAAAGGATGAAGTTTAATCAAGAAAAATTGGTTGACCTTGAGTCATGAAGATGATTATCTGATGACGCTGTTTTTTTACAGCACAGTTTGGCCCGTCATCTGCCATGAAAACTCATTCCGGTTTTCATGATTCGGTGTGGCCACACAAGAGCCATGAGTGTTTATTTTACGGACAGTATTATTATGGAGGATTACAATGTCAAAAAAAATCATCAAGACTGATGCGGCTCCGGCAGCAATTGGCCCCTATTCTCAAGGGGTAGTCGCTGGCAATCTTCTTTTTACATCAGGTCAGCTTCCAATAGACCCTTCTTCGGGTAATCTTATTGGCGGAACTATTGAGGATAAGGCTCATATGGTTTTCAAAAACATAGCGGCGATTGCAAAAGAAGCGGGTACAACTTTTGACAATGCTGTAAAAATAACAATTTTTCTTGCAGATATAACCAATTTTAAGGCGGTAAACGAGGTGTATGCCCAATATTTTAAAGAGCCTTTTCCGGCACGAAGTGCTTTTCAGGTTGGGGCTCTGCCTATGGGTGCTGATATCGAGGTTGAAGCCATTTTTCAGATTTGATATTCGTATTAAGCCATTTTCTTATGGCGTGCCGCAAGCTCCAATGGCAAAAACTTGATAACACCTTTTTTTGAAGGCAACAAAAAGAAAAGACAACAAAAAGAAATCTGATAGCCTTGATTAATCCGGCTGAAACTATTATTATCTTGCAATTTTGTTTTTGTGAAGAGTTGCTAAACAGCCCATGCACTCACAGGTACAAATAAGAACTCACAGGTACAAACAAGAATCAAAAAAACATAGAGGGAACAGGTCTGTGTGATTGTCCACCAAATCCCAGGCATTGGATAGATTCTCTATCAGTTGCATAAAAAATAATCAGGTCGTGATAATTGATAATAACATTATTAAAAAAAATTCCTGTCTCAATAATTTTAAGATGCTTTTTGTTATCATGTGTCTTGGTTCTTGTTCTCGAAGGTGCAAGTGCCATTTTTGGAATCTTGTATTTTAGGGAGCGGACTCTCTTGAGATTATCCATATTCTTTGCAGTTCTTTTTCCAGGAGTGCTCTTTTTCGCACTATCCAGAAAAAGGTATAACAGGGAGTACGAGCTTCTAAATAATATCAATTCCGGTATTTTAATCATTGATTCAACCGGAAGAATAATCTTTTGCAATACGTTTTTTGCATCTATTTTTAAAAAGATATCCACCTGGCTTCCAATCAAGGATTTGAACGAACTCATTACCTATAACTATTTTGATTTCTATCTTAATCCTCAAGAACATAAAGCGGTGTTCCAGAACAGAAAAAATTTTCCGGTAGTATCTGTCCTTGATATCGGCAGTGAAATAATATCTGCACATGCTTTGCCAATTTCCCAGAAAAACATGATTGATGATAGAATCATGATTACATGGGAACTCATTACAAGAGAACGAAACCAGAAACGGTGGGAAAAGGTTGTGGAGGAGCAGATTGAAAACACCTCCGGTGAACTTACAACCGCATCAAGGGAGCTGATGACATCTTCGTTCAAGGTTCAGGAGATTGCTCAGGGCACTTCACAGCAGGCCCAGGATGTAGCCTCTTTCTCAAGAGAGGTGACAAAACTCATTCTTAAGCTCAGTCAGGCTGTGGATCAGAGTTCATCAAAGTTCCAGGTTATTGCCGAGAATGTCACAAACAGCAGGCAGATCAGTGAAACCGCCCTTGCAGAATCACGTTCGACCAGAAAGCTGATTACAGACTTGAGTTCCATGGCAAGCAGTATCTCCAAAACCACCCAGACCATAAAAGAGATAATGGCACAGACACATGTGCTTGCTTTAAACGCCAATATTGAAGCGGTAAAAGCCGGCAGTGCGGGAAGAGGATTTGCTGTAATTGCAAGAGAGGTTGGCAACCTTGCAAAACAGACAGCCACCATGTCTGAAGAGATTACCAATGTAGTGGATCAGATATTGGGGAAAATTCCCTTGTCGGTTTCATCCATTGAAACGGTTGAAGAGGTGGTCAGAAAAATGAACAGCATCACCCTTTCCATCAACGATCTGATGGTCGAACAGACCAGGATGATGGGCAGAATGAGTGAGCACATGAGTGAAGCCAATGAAAACTCCGAGCAGATTACAAAGCGGATGGATGAAGTTGTATCTTACAGTTACAGCACCCTTGAGCAGATTGAGAAGAGCCAGAATGCCGGCAAAAACATTGAGTCCATTGCGGAGTTGTTTAACCTGATTGTAAGCCGGTTTGGAGAAGAGCGTATTGTTACGCCTAATGATATTTATCATATGCTTATTATCATACAGCAGCTTATTGACGCATGGATTAAAATAACTCTCTCTCCTGCTATGCGGGACAAGACTCAGAAGATTCCTCTGGAGCGTTTTGAGGAGAAAAAACCTGCGAATGTACTGAAGGTAAGCATAGCCAACTACCAGATGATGCTGTTTCTTAATAATATGCCAGTGGAAGAGATCTTGTTTCCAAGAGGAACGGTTACTCCTACCCAGACATACAATTTTCTGTCACACCTTTTAGAACTGGTGGAAAAAATACTGATACAAACAACAGGGTCATCAATAAATGCCAGGGTTGACAGATCACACACTGAAAGTTCCGCAAGAAATATAGCAACAGAGGGTTTTGATCTCCACAAGCTCAAAATAGCAAGGCCTGTGACAGGCAAGACTCCAAGCGATGCCTATGCCATTGCCCACAGAATTAATCAGAAACTTGAACTCGTCCAAATGAATCAAAAAGCTTAAAAATACACCCTCAGGATAGTCCAGGAATACTGTTGACTTATATTTTAAATTTTTTGACCAACTCGTCTAATTTTTCTGAAAGGTTAAAAAGCGATTTGGCACCGTCTGCAACATCGGAGCTTCGATTGGCTATATTGTGAGCAAGGGCATCAATCTTTGATATATTGCCATTAATCTTTACAACAATGGCTGAGTTCTGGGCAATACTCTGATTTACCTCGGATATACCCTGAGATGCATGAGCAACATTCTCGTTTATCTCCTGGGTTGCAGAGGATTGTTCACCAATATCAGAGACAATTGATATCACGGTCTCATTGACGGTATTGATTACAGCCAGAATATCTTCAACATCCTTGGCTGTTCTTTCTGTGGATTGTTGAATGCCGTCGATCTGCTCCTTGATATCTTTTGTTGCAACAGCAGTCTGTTTCGCAAGCTCTTTTATCTCGCCTGCCACGACTGTAAATCCCTTGCCCGCTTCTCCCGCCCGGGCTGCTTCAATGGTTGCATTAAGTGAAAGAAGATTTGTCTGTTCGGATATTTCATTAATAATGTCAGTAACCTTCCCGATTTTCTGGGCAGCGTTGCCAAGTTCTTTAATCCTGCCTGAGATTTCGCTTGCCCTTGCAACAGCTTCATTGGAGACCCTGCTTGCGTTTTCCGTCTTTCGTGAGACCTCGCTTATGGTAACAGCCATCTCTTCAGAGGCAGCCACGATCATGCTCAGATTGGTGCTTGACTCCTCCATGGCGGCTGCCACAGAGATAAAATTTTCATTAACACCTTCAACTGAAGAGCTTGTTGCGTCAAGATTGCCCACCATATCGCAGGAGTTTTCAGACATCTGGCCTGACAGCTTTGCCATATCCTGGGACGACAAGTTGAGCTGTTTGGAATTTAGAGCTATATGTCCTATGATTGCCTGAAGTTTTTCAATGAAAATATTGAACCAGTGGGCAAGCTCTCCTATCTCGTCATGGCTCTTTTCTTCAAGGCGCATCGTCAGATCTCCCTCTCCCTGTGCAATATCCTTGAGTCTGTTTACCACCTCTTTGAGTGGTTTTGAAAGCCGCAGGGATAAAAAATAGATTACAGGGATAATCAGAAGAATGCATAATATATTTACAACTCCAAGCTGAATGAGAATGGTTTTGATATTTATGGATATTAGACTGCCTGACTGTATGGTAGCAATTGTTCCGATAAGTTTGTCCTTGTCAAATACAGGCAGAAGTGCATGGAAATATTGATCATTACCAAGTTTGAATCCGTCTATGTAAATTTTTTGTGACTCAAGATCTTTGCTGCTTTTAAATGGTTCTTTTGTCTCATACGCCTGATAGGATTTCAATGTACCTTCAAGATATTTTCCATTTATGTATATGTTAATGTCAAGATCAGTCATTTTTTTCATTTTTGTGGCAAATTCATTGGAAATATCATAGTAGGTTACCAATATCCCCATTGGAGTTGGTTCCACCTGTTCTGTGGCAGGATTGTATGCGTTACCCATAAGTGGTATTATCACTTGAATGGAGAGGCTATTGCGATTTATCGTAAGTTTTGCAGTTTCTGATGAAATGTCTCTATCTGAAAGATCAAGTTTAATTGGTAATTCAGGCTGGGTAGCATTGTCGAGAAATTTATCGTCATTGAGTTTATCGCTTCCTTCCAGTTCTCCTCCCATGAATGCTGAACCAGTTTTATCAAGCAGGTGAAAGCCCGCAAAATAGCGGTCATTTTTTTTATCTACGACAAATGTAGTTAAGTTGCCATCAATGTCATATGTGGCTATGCTACTGAATTTATTGGTGGATGCTGATTGAAAAAGAGTCCCTGCATTGCCAACAAAAGTGCTTCTGGTAGTGGTCATGGAATCTTTGCCAGGGTAATCATGGAGAAATTTGATCTCGTTTGCCATGTCGCTGCTTGAGACAAGACGTTTGCACTGATCCATTATGGCTTTCTCGTGAGCAGTCAGTTCGTCTTTTATAATATTGACTGTTCTGGTCAGGTTTTCATCAATTCCGGTACGGGTCTGTTTGCCAACAATGACCGACACAATTGCGGCAGATGAAGACATCAGAATAATAGCCATAGCCAAAGCACCCAGAATCAGTTTTGATTTGATTTTTAACTTCATGTTCAGCATCTCCATTTTTAGTAATGAGTTATTCCTGTTCTCATCATTCTTCGTTGTGGCCGAGAGCCACTACCCCGCTCCGGCCTTGCCGGTTATCTGGAAAATTATACAAGAAGTGTCAACTGGCAAATGAAGGATGACAAAAAAACGAATATCTTATTGCCTCGTTATTGACAAGTTATTTTTGTTTAGAAGCTGAATCTTCTTCAATTTAAGAATAGCATCAATCAATATAGATTGACTTTGCAATAAACATTCATCGTTACTGTGTGGCCGCCCCGAATCTTGAAAGTAAAAATACATTTTCAGGCATCCTTCATATCACCTCAAAAGTAGTTTGCATTTTTTTTGAGGGAAACCCCTAAAAATTAGGGATAAGCCTGAAGAAAGTGTAATCCGTCAAATGAAGCATGCCCGTTTTTGAAGCATGCCCGTTTTCATAGTAAAACCTTTATTGTCCTATTTTAAGAACATCCCGTGCATATTTGATGCTTCTGATACATGCATCCAACTCTTTTTCTCGGGCTACATCAATGGGATCATTGCCCATATCCCACTCAATTTCAAAATTGATCCGGTCAGTCGGAGAGACATCTTTGATAAGGTTATAGATTCTCATGCAGTCCATATCTCCATCTCCCAGGGCAACTCCGTGAAATCTTATCCCGAACTGATCCCTATCCAGTTTATGATCACAAAAATGGTTTATGAAAGCATATGGTGCAAGTTTGGCAATAGCCGTTTCAGGCCCCTCCAGAACTCCCATTGAATTTACTGTATCCATACATGCCCCGATCTGCGGGTGGTTGAGTCTGTCAATCAGCCATATAACTTCATCTGCGAAGGTTTCGGTGTGATTTTCCAGACCAAGTTTAACGCCTGACTGCTCCAGCAGAGGAATTGCCGCTTTGATCTCATCGTGAATATCGCACAACTGCCTCATTACAACAGGGTGAAAGCAACTTCCATAAAGCGGCCTTGGTCTGCGAATATCCAGACTGACCTTACCGTAATCCGCCCCCAGCATCCTGGCGATATGAATTCCCCGGGTAACCGTGTCAGTCAGGCGATTATCGAACTCTTCATTTAAAGAGAAGTTATATTCCAGATACAAACCATGATCCTCGGCAGCAGCCCGTACCTCCTTGAGTCTCTTATCGTCCTTGCTTTCCAGATCGCAGCCAGTGATATGAAGGCCATCCAGCCCCCACTCTAGGGCTTTGTCCATCAACTGCATCAGAGTCATCTCTTTGGGCCTTGGGTCAGCATGTATTCCCCAGTTCTGACCAAGCCCCCAAAGATGAAGGGTATAGGTGTGTAGTCCAAGTTTAAATTTTTTGCTCGTTGCTGACTGATTATTCATTGACAGTGCCTCCTTGTATTTTTGAAATTTTGCTCTATAGCCATTCAGTATCTTTGATGTGATATGAAACATGCCCACAATATTCATAAAATGAAAGAAATCAGCAAGAGCTATGCCATAGACAGTATAACTATAGACTTCCAGATAATTAAATTGATGGAAATGCTGCCGGAACCAACTGGTAAAGGGTTTTGTCTCACCAAAAGACTTTTCTGGAAAACTATATATAGATACAGTCTATTTTTAGTTGGTTTAATCTCTCTTGTTAAGTCATGTTCCTTTAGAGCCTTTGATAAGTAAGGCTCTAAAGGTTGATCAAAATCTAAAAACAGCTTGTTTTTCAGGAGTCATTGCACAACTTCACTGGTCAAGTCTATATCTCTGTCATGGCCGGGGTATGTAAAAAGATTGGATATGTTTGTCATGTAAAAGAAAAACGCGTTTTATGATAAAAATATTTTAAAGGAGACAGGTCAATCAAGTACAATCAAGGGGTAAAATCCGGTTTGCAGGAGTTCTGTTTAATTTGAAGAATATCCGTTATGGCAATATTCCCTCAGGTGTTCTGCCATTTTGCGATCTTCCATGATAATATGTTCAAGAAACCAGACTAACAATACGCTCTGCATTTCACTTATAAGCTCACGCGTTATCAGTCTGGTTTTTTTAAGATTATTGATGTATTTGACATAATAGGTATGTTGTTCCAGATGCACCTCAAAATCAGGATATCCTGTCTGAATCATCATTTTCTCTTCCAGTACGAAATGAGAATAAACGTAATCAAACAAAAAATCTATTGTACCGGAAATTGCAGCAGTGTTCAGCAACTCCGCTTCCTCAAGCAGTTTTGATATTCTTGTTATGAGCTCCTTATGCTGAATATCAAGAATGTCATTGCCTGTTGAAAACTCATCTCTCCATTGGATTGTTTTTCCTTTCATGCGTTCTCCTTGCTATATTGCATCAATCCATTTTATCTGATTGCGACCAGCCTGCTTTGCCTCATAAAGCAGTTCGTCTGCAAGTTTTATATGGGCATCCTTGGTTTGCCCCTTACAGGGAATAACGGTAACCACACCGCAACTGATAGTCACATATTCGGCAACAGATGAATATTCATGCTTTATTCCAAGATTTTTTACGCTCTCCATGAAACGTTTTGCAATAGTCAAGGCTCCTTCGCTGTCTGTATCAGGAAGTACCGCGACAAACTCCTCTCCACCGTATCTGGCAACTATATCGGCAGGTCTCTGGAGGCTTTCACAGAGTGCTGTTGCAACCATTTTAAGACATCTGTCTCCTTCAAGATGCCCATAATTATCATTGAACGACTTGAATAGATCAATATCCATAAGCACAAGTGATATCTGGTTGCAGGAACGGCTCCCTCGTTTCCACTCCTGTTCCAGATATTCGTCAAAACGTCGTCTGTTGGATATGCCTGTCAGTCCGTCCATCATTGAGATCTGTTCCAGGTGATCTCTGTATTTTTTAAGTTCAAGGTGATTTCTCACCCTGGCTTTCACGATCGGAGGTCTGAAAGGTTTTATTATATAATCTATAGCTCCTGTATCCAGCCCTTTTTCCTCATTTTTTTCCTCGTTCATAGATGTGATAAAGATAACAGGGATAGATTGAGTCTGAGGGTCAGACTTAAGTTTACGGCAGACAGTGTAGCCATCCATTCCTGGCATCATGATATCCAGTAAAATTATATCGGGCAACTGTTCTTGTGCCAACTCCAGAGCGTCACTGCCGTTTGTAGCTATCAGCACCTCATATTCTGTTCCAAGAGTCTCACCTAAAATCTGGATGTTGGCGATAGTGTCATCTACAATCAGTATTTTTTGTCTTTTGAGCATTGTATTGATTCCCTTACACCTGTTATTTCAATTCTGTTTTAAGTGCCTTGGCAATAATCAGCAGAGAAGCGGTTGCTCCTTTGAAATTAAATTTGGCCAGATTTGACTCTATATTGTCTATATGTTTTTTGAAACTATTATCGTTTGACCTCTGTTTTTTTACACAGGTATCTTTTAGCTGCTGTTTGATATCAGCCCATTTGTTTATGGAATCAAGGCTGTTTTTCCTTATTAACCCATGAAAATCCTGAAGCAGCGGAAACAGCTTGTCAATATCATCCTGGCAATCAGTTACGGCACTTTCGGATATGGCATTTTCAGAGACTGTATCTGTTCTGGTTCCTGTTGAGTTGGCTGAAGCATCCATGCTGCCTGTCTCATGACTTTCATATTTGCGGATTACAGTCAGGGCTGATGAGAGAAAGATTCTAAGCACGTTTTCAAGGTTTTGCAGGAGTGCTTCATAACAGGATGATTGCTCAGTTTCAGAGGAATTCCGGTTTTTTACAGAATCCTCAAGTCTCTTGATTGAGTCAAAAAGGTCTGTTGCCGAAATGTTTCCGGCTATCCCTTTTAGAGTATGAATGTATAGTTTTAGTGGCTCTATATCTTTTTTATCCAGCAGTCTTTTTATTTTCGAGGCAGCATCATGGTACTCTTCTGAAAAATTGCCAAGAATGGTTTTTAGAAGTTTTATGTTCCCATTGACCCTTTCAATGGCTTTGGGGAAGTCAAATCCAGGAAGATTTTGCATTGCTGGCAGATTCATTGCTGTAAGATTGGTCGCAGTAAGATTTGTTCCTGCAAGATTTTTTCTCATAGGTAAGTTCTCGGTCATTGGAAAATGGCAAGAGTCATCCGGTTTTGCCGAGATTTCTTTTTTAAAGGAGAGTGCGGAGCTCTCTTTTTTTATCCATTTTTTCAGCACAGAAAAGAGCTGTTCAGGATCAAGGGGCTTTGCAATATGATCATTCATCCCGATACCTATACATCTGTCCCTCTCCTCAACCATTGCATGGGCTGTCATTGCTATAATCGGAAGATCCTTGTGTCTTTGATCAAGACGTATCAGCCTTGTTGCCTCGTAGCCATCCATAACCGGCATCTGTATATCCATGAGAACCGCACGATAGCTGGCATTTGCCCTGCTCAATTTTGCGACAGCCTCTTTGCCGTTTTTCACAATATGAACATCCATATTGGCACCTTCCAGGAGCTCTTGTGCAACCTGCTGGTTAATAGGATGATCCTCAACTAAAAGAATCCTGACACCACAGAGTTCAGGCCAGATGTGCTTTGCTGATTTTGCGGAATATGCGACTGACAGTGCATATTCCTCCATTCCCATAGCTTCAAGGATAGTGTTGTAAAGCATGGATGGAAGAACAGGCTTGGTTAAAAATCCTTTGATGCCTACCTGTTTTGCTTTATATTTTATCTCTTCTCTGCCAAATGCTGTCACCATGACAATGACCGGTATTTCTGAAAGCCTTTTGTCCTGCCGTATCTTTATTGCTGTTTCAATTCCGTCCATTCCAGGCATTTTCCAGTCCATAAGAACAACACGGTATGGCATGGATTTACGTGAAGCATTTTCCAGCTCTTCTATGGCTGCCATTCCTGAGTCAACAGCACAGGCATCAAAAGAGGAGGATATCAGAGATTCAAGAAGTATCTCTCTTCCTGCGGCATTGTCATCTACTACAAGTACACGTACTCCACTAATATCAGGCACAGATTCAAGGCATGAGAGTTGTTTTTCCTCTGTCAGGCCAAAACTTACAGTAAATGTAAAGATGCTGCCTTTGCCTTGTGTGCTATTGACATGAATCTTGCCTCCCATCATCTCAACAAGGCTTTTGCAGATTGCAAGCCCAAGTCCAGTACCTCCATATTGCCTGGTAATTGAGCTGTCCGCCTGGGTGAAGGGGTGAAAAAGGCTGCTTAGAGTCTCGTCTGACATGCCGATACCTGTGTCACGCACTGAAAACTGGAGTATGATTTTATTGTTTTTGTTTTCTGTTTCCGGTTCCTTTTCAGTGTTTTCGTTGTTGTCTGTTTCAGCTTTGCCTTTGGAGCCATTATTATTGCCTGTTATTGCTTTATCGTCGGTTTTTTTGCTGCTGTCCGCGACTTCAACTGAAACAATGATCTCTCCGTGGTCGGTAAACTTAACCGCATTGTTTAAAAGATTTGTAAGTATCTGACCCAGACGCAGAGGATCGCCTGTTAAATTGCACGGTACATCAGTACCTATTTTAAACATGAGCTCCAGCCCCTTTTCCTCTGTTTTTGTAGATACTATGTTGCCTACATGATCCATCACATCGCTGAGATTGAAATCTACAGATTCTATTTTGAGTCTGCGAGCCTCTATTTTGGAGAAGTCTAATATATCGTTGATAATGCCCAGAAGCGACTGTGCGGATGAGTGAATTTTGATAAGGTAATCGTGCTGCCTTGGATCAACATCAGTTTGAAGGGCCAGATGAGACAGTCCAATGATTGCGTTCATGGGTGTACGGATTTCATGGCTCATATTTGCCAGAAACTCGCTTTTGGCAAGATTGGCCTCTTCCGCTGCCTGCTTTGCCTCAAGAAGTTTTTTTCCGGTGTTGATACGATCCACGATCCTCCATACAGCGTCCATGAGCAGGGTCAGTTGAAGAAGATCTGTATGGTCATAGTCACTTTCCTTGTTGGCGACCCCGACAACCCCGACTATCCTGTCATTGATAAATACCGGAAGGGTAAGATAGCGGAAAAGCGGGGCATGGCCTTCAGGAAATCCCTTTTTGAGCGGATGAAAGGCATTGAAATCGTTAAGGAGTATGGCTTTTCTTTGACGTATTACCTCACCCCAGATACCTGTCCTGTCAAGCTCATAACGTTTTTTGGGCTCAACTATTGAACACTCTTTCATTACCTCCTTTGAATAAGAATTGAGGGTAAATTCACGTTTCTCATCATCGTAATGATACAGATATCCGATTTTGCTTCGGGTCATTGTAATCGCGGCGTCCAATACACAATCCAGAAGCTCCTGGATGTTCTCTGTGGTTAGCTGGGTGATTTTAACTATGCTTTCAAGACGCATCTCGTTCTGCCTGATAATCTCTTCCGCCTGCTTTTGCTCTGTAATGTCCTGAACAGTGCCGATTCCGGTTTTAAGTTTGCCTTTTGAGTCAAAAACAAGCTCGGCCTGCTCCCGTACCCATTTGATCTGTACACTCTCAAGGGTATTTGGGTTGTTAAGTGCGTCATTTGCATGTGGCACAACAATACGATGCACAATGTCATAAGGAAGGCCCTTCATGGCTGCCTGCCATGCCGAATCCACTGCTACACGGTCATCAGGATGAACTCTTCCGATAAAATCCTCATATCGGAATGGAGTGCCAACGGGAAACCCGAAAATCCGGTAACTCTGTTCTGACCAGGAGAGCTCATTCGTTTTGGCATCAATATGCCAGCTTCCGGTATGGGACACTGCCTGAGCTCGATTGAGAGTCTTTTCACTCTCTTTCAGGGCAAATTCAGTCTTTTTGAGTTCAGTGATGTCAGATACCAGCACAAAAAAACCTTGTACAGTTCCGTTGTCGTCTATGTCAGGGACGTAATGTGCCCATGTGTAACCGGTTTCGCCCGAAGGCTTGACAAGAGTTCTCTCAAAACTCTGAGGCTCACCGCGAAGTGCGGCCTGGATAAACGGTTTGTTTCTTGCGAATAGTTCAGGGGACATCATATCTTTAACATGTATCCCCCGCATCTGTTCCGGAGTCTTCCCAAACCATTCTGTATAGGCATGGTTTGCAAAATGGCAACGAAGGTCATTTTTCCAGTAGCCAACCATTCCCGGTAATACTTCGGTTATGGTTTTTAGAAAATTCTCTCTTTTTTTGAGCTCTTCGAGAACTTCAGATAGTTCAGTCTGGGTTTTTTTAAGGGATGTTATATCAATATGGGAAATAACGGCTCCGCTCTCTTTTTCATGGCCGATTTTTTTTTGGGAGTCTTTATATTCAAAAATTCTTTGATGATCGGACTTAAGCTTAAGAGGTACAATGTTCATATTAAAGTTGCGTGACTCCGAGGGTGAATCACATGGATACTCAAAGCTGAATTGGGAAATTTTGTTTTCCAGAATATCTTTTAATCGATCATGAACCAGATTCTCTCCCGCTGCTTTGCACACAGCCAGATAATTCATGCCTACACCGGTTCTTGCCGGGTCTCCGCCGTTTTGTGCGGAAAAGGTTTGCCACGCATCATTTACAGCAATAATATCGCCTGTTTTTCCCACAATTGCGATATTAAAGGGAATTGAATCCAGTACTGTGCGGTTAAAATCACCCGATTTCATCCGATTCTTGTCGTTATCGCGTATGATTTTCATGAATTACCTTTATCAAATCCCCGCTTTCTTTTTCTATATCATGCATAAGTAACCGCACCTTGTCCATATCGCCGCTCTTTGCGGCAACCTCTGCCTTATGTGCCGCATCCCGAAGCCTGTAAGCCGAACAGTTGACAGCAAAACCCTTTATACCGTGTGCCTCTATCAAGACATTTTGCAGATCATGGTTATCTAAAGCTTTTTTCATTTTTTGTATGTAATCTGGAAGATGCTCAGGAATCATTGCAACAATGAGATTTACTACTTCCTCATTTTGATTAACACGGCTGAGAAAATCCTTTTTGTCAAATATTTTGCTGGTATCAGAATAGCGTGAAGTCAGACCGGAATTTGCGGGGGAGGTGATTTGTGGATTCTTGATATGCCTGTAAATCAGATCAAGTAATTTATCCTGATCAACAGGTTTTGAAATATAGCCGTCCATTCCGGCGGCAAAGCAGTTCTCTCGATCCTGTGGCGTTACATTGGCGGTCATGGCAATAACGGGAATCTCAAATTTTTCACTCCTGATCGTCCTTGTGGCTTCAAGCCCGTCCATTCCTGGCATCTGGATATCCATCAGAACAAGGTCGTATTTTTTTTTCTTAAGCCTTTCTACAGCTTCTTTTCCATTAGAAACGGCATCCGCAGAAATGCCTATATTTTCAAGAATTTTAAGAGCCAATATCTGGTTGAATCTATTATCTTCAGCCAGTAAGACCTGGATATCGGCAAGCGATAAATCAGACAGTTGGCCACCCTTGTTTTCTGTACTGTTAATCTCGTAAATCGATTCGGGAATATTATCCCCTTTCTCAAAACAGGCCAGAAATCGGAATGTGGTTCCTTTTCCTTGATCGCTTTCAACCTGGATCCGGCCTCCCATAAGCTCTGCAAGTCGTTTGGAGATAACAAGTCCAAGACCGGTTCCGCCATATTTTCTTGTTGTGGATGCATCTGCCTGCGAAAAGGGCTGAAACAGACGATCCATACTTTCTTGAGGAATGCCGATACCTGTATCTGTTACTTCAAAAGCAAGCCTGAAACTTGCAGGGGATTGTTCTACCAAGGTTCCAGGGTGGCCAGAAGACATTTTTGCCAGGAACTCAGGGCGTGCAAGATCTGATTCTGAAATCTCGTCTTCTACTGTTGATACCACAATAGTTACCCCGCCTTTTTCTGTAAACTTGATGGCATTGTTGACAAGGTTCAAAATAATCTGCCGAAGACGGTTTGGATCTCCTTTGGCAAAACGGGGAACATCAGGCGAAATATGGCAATTGAGATACAACTTCTTTTCAGATGCCTTGAATCTGAGGATATCAGTTGTTTTTCCGATCAGATTTGTCAGGTCAAAATCAACTGATTCCAGCTCTATTTTGTCAGCCTCTATTTTTGAAAAATCAAGTATCTCTTCAATAAGGGATAAAAGTATTTCAGAGGATTGAAAGATCATATCAGCATATTCATGCTGCTCCTTTGTGAGTCTTGTCTCCATGATAAGTCTGCTCATGCCGATTATAACGTTCATCGGAGTGCGGATTTCATGGCTCATATTGGCAAGAAACTGTGATTTCGCGAGGTTTGCGGCTTCGGCAGCGGCTTTGTCTCTTTTGAGCTTGTCCGCGTGTTTACGCTCGGTGATATCCTCGAACATAAGAAGAAGATGATGTTCCGCACTGCTTACAAATCTTGAGATAACAAAGTCAAGCCACATTTCGCGTCCAAAGGTGGTTATAAAATGGGTTGCCATGCGGGTTGTATCGCCTGTCGCGATAACATCAAGAGCCGCGTCATACAGGCCGGAATTTTTCCATGATTCTAACTGATGAAAATTTTGACGGCTTATCTGTTCCTCTGTTGCACCTGCGATACGGGCTGCCGACTGGTTGTGCAATACGCATTTGCCGCTGCCTGCCCTGTAAGCAAGAATTCCGGTAACAGAGCCATCGATGATTTTTCTGTTCAGATCAAGGCTTTCGCGTAACTCCTGTTCAGCTTTCTTCCGTTCAGTTATGCTTTTTTCCAATGTTATAACATCTCTGTAGGATTTTATGGCTGATATAAGAACTGTATAAATATTTTGTGCCGCAAGATCAGTTTTCTCCTTATAACCATCAATATCGAAATTATCTACAACATAACGCTCAGGTGCACTTCCGGGCTGTCCTGTCCGTATAATGAGACGGATATTTTTCAGTTTAAGTTCATCGCGTATGTATTTTACAAGTTCAAGGCCTGCATCCTCTGTCTCCATGACAACATCAATAATGCCTACCGCGATATCTCTTTCCTTATTGAAAATATTCCTGGCTTCTGCTGCTGAACTTGCATTTATAAGCTCAAGTTCCTTGTTGTCGAATTTAAATCCTTTGAGGCTGATCCTTGTAATTTCATGCACATCCGGTTCGTCGTCAACAATAAGAACTTTCCATCTGTAGCGTTCTTTGGGCAGATCGATATTCAGATTCGTTTTTTCATCCGTCAGAACCATGTTTTTTTTGTCTGGAATGACAGTATCGTCTGTTTTAAAAGAAGCTTCTTTGCGTGAATCCTCTATTTGGGAAAGAAGCTCTTTATGTAAATCTTCTTTTTGTGAAGCAGCTTCTTTTTGTTGAATTTGAGCCGCTTCTTTGTCTTTTTTGCGTATGAGCTTCATGGAGTACCTTTATATTTTTCTGTAATTAGACTTTCTGTAGAGTTGGCTTTTGAACATTTATTTTTACCTGATCAACAGTGAGTTCTGAAGGTGACCTGATATTCAGACATTCAAAATCGGAAAAGATATGAAAAATTCAGCACCTTTTCCTTTTATGCTCTCACATCTGATTGTGCCTTTAAGCCTTGTGGTTACGATATTATGGCATATATACATCCCCAGACCGGTTCCGCCTCTGGCACGCAAAGTTGTGAAAAATGGTTCAAAAATCTGCCTGACCACCTTGTTGTCCATGCCTTTGCCAGTGTCAGAATAATATATAAACAGCTCGTCTTTTTCAAGCGGGTCATTGCTTGCCCGTTCCGCCCTGATAAAAATCCTGCCCGGGATAGTACCGTTGTCAAACCCGTGCAGCAGGCTGTTGGACATCAGGTTCAATAATATCTGACTGATATCATTCGGGGTTCCATATAACTCAAGGTCATAGGGACACTCAACTTCAACAACTATGGCAGTTTTCTGGAACTGGCTTCGCATGCTGATTACAATATCATCTATCGTCTCGCGAAGATTATAAAGGCGTAAATTGTCAACAGTATGGTCAATAGATGTCCGTTTGAAGCTTGTAACCAAATCAGCAGCACGTCTTAGATTATTAATGACTAAAGGTGAACATTCGTTTATTGTTTCAAGACGTTCAACCAGTTCCTCTTCATCAACTTCTTCCAGTGCGAGCATCCTCTTGATTGACTGCTGGGCATCCAATAGAGCTGATGAGGCTGTCAGGGCAATTCCGATTGGTGTATTTATCTCATGGGCAAATCCTGCGACCAGACGTCCCAGTGAAGCCATCTTTTCAGCTTCAACAAGTTTTGACTGGGTATTTTTCAAATCAGAAAGTGTTCTGGTGAGCATCTTTTTTTCTTTGATCAGCTCACGCTGCACATTATTAAGCTCCTGATTCAGTTCCACCATTGTATTGTTCAGGGTATCTAATTCCTTGACATCATATTCGCAGAGAACAAGTAAAAGATTTTGTCTGCAGAACACTTTCGCCTGAATGCTTCTGCTCTTTGATTCACTTCCGATCGTAAGTATGTCATCAAAAACAAGTCCATCGTCAGTTTTCCGTGCAATCTGCTCAAGGGTTCTGAAATCAGGATTTATAAATCGCTTTTCAGGTTCGGATTTATCTTCAGCTTCAGCAAAGTCAGTGTCAATTTCTTCAATGCCCAGCATGTTTTTCATTCCCTCATTCAAAAACAGGGCACGACCGCTATATTTCAAGTCATGCCTGTTTGAGTCCGGAGATTGAATATAACTATATTTGAAAAGCCCGAACGCAAATGCACTGCTGCTGATGAGATACTCATCAACATAAGGAGACCATTCAGACAACAACTCCATGATTTCAGGTTCCATTGTGTTCTTCAACCTAATGTTGTCACTTTTTTTTCTACGATTTCCGGCATCCTTCAATGTCGGAGTATTCTCGAATGAGCAAGTTATTTAAAACCGGTTCCTTGATTCTGCTTTGTTTTAATGATGATCCGGCACATCAACGGAAATGATCCAGTTGTTTGTCTGACAGGTTCGTAAAATGAGGAATGTTTATCGTAAACCAGTTGTAGAGAGGGTAAATGGCATCAAAACTTTTCCCGGATAAATTTGCCTTGATAATATCAATCCATGTACTTAGCTGTGCTGACCAGTAATTTTGATGAAAGCCCCTTGAGCGATATGACCTGAATACCCATAAAACAGTATCAGTCAAAACCTCAGGGTTGGGGTTACTCATTATTGCTTCTACAAACATGGCGTGATTTTTATGGTTGTCTTTCATCATGTCAAGGTTCTGTTCGCCTACCAGCTCTTTAATATCAGCTCTTTTGAGCATTCTCTCATTTATGATAGAGACCAGTTTGTCCTGTTTTTCCCTGTATTCATTGATTGCCTCTGGAATGACTTTTTCAAGTTCGCCAGCCGATTCTATCAAATCTTCTCTTTTCATCCTCTGTCGCCTCCTTAAATTTTATGTGAAAGTCTCCTGAGACAGTTGTAATTACAAGACTTTCATTTTTCGTTGTGCCCATCAGGGCATGGACGTTATCTGTTAACAACATGCAAAGCCTTCCTGAATGACGCTATCCGGATGAGCTAAATTTCAACTGTTTTCCGCACTCCCTGAAAATTTCCAATATAAGCTTCCAGTGAATCCAGATCAGGAATATACGTAGTATTTTCATAGCCTTTGATTATTGAATCGCCATTTTGCCTCAAAGCCTGCCCACCGACAATCAACGGCATCTCTTTAAAGTTTTCATTTAGCAGTCGTAATGTCTTTTTAAGGGTTTCCATGTGAAAATATACAGACATTGAAAGACCAATCAAATCAGGTTTAATCTCTTTGATAAAATTGACAAGCTCCTGTACCGGAGTATTGGCACCAAGACAGATAGCATTCCATCCGTTCAATTCCAAAATATCCGCCACCATTTTGGAACCAATCTGGTGAGGCTCATCTTCTACAGAGGTGATAATCGCTGTTTTATCGGTGATCTCTCCAATTGCGAGTTTTAAAGATATCTGATTCATAAGGCTTTCAGTGATTAATGTTGCCATATGCTCAGTGGCAACCGTGATTTTGTTATATTCCCAAAGTTGTCCTATGACATATAAAGATCTTTGCATTAAATCCTGATAAAGCGTTTTGATATCAAAATTTCCTGAAATCAATTCATTTATAATGCTGTAACATGGTATCCGTCTGCCCTGAACAAGATTATTGAAGTATTGCGTATATTTCTCTTCATTTATTGTCTTGTTTCCCATTGATATAAAACCTCCTTCATGACATCAAACCTTTTTCATGAGATTAAAAACTGTCATGCTCCCGACGCTGGATAATCTCCTGCTGATGATCCGCATCAAGATCCACAAAATAGTCGCTGTAACCAGCCACCCGAACCAGAAGATTGCGATACTCGTCCGGAAACTGCTGTGCTTTTGCAAGGGTTTTTGTATCTACAACATTGAACTGGATGTGGTGACCGCCAAGTTTGAAGTATGTTCTTATGAGGGCGGCAAGTTTGTCAATATCCTCCTCATTTTTAAGGATGTCGGGCAAGAATCGCTGGTTAAGCAGAGTTCCTCCGGACTTGAACTGATCCATCTTGCTCAGCGATTTTATAACGGCAGTAGGGCCTTTCCGGTCAGCCCCGTGCGAAGGAGATGTTCCGTCAGACTCTGGAAGGCCTGCTAATCGTCCGTTTGCGGAAGCTCCAAGCAGTTTCCCGAAATATACATGGCAGGTTGTGGAGAGCATGTTCAGGTGGTAGATAGTCCCTTTTGTGTTGGGCTTGCCGTCAATCGCATCAAACAAGGATGCATATACCTGCTTCATGATATCGTCAGCATAATCATCGTCATTGCCAAAAAAAGGGGTCATGTTCCAGAGCCTCATGCGAAGGGGCTCATATCCTTCAAAGTTACTGGCAAGAGCAGTCAGCAGGGTATCCATTGCAATGCTGTTTTCTTCAAAAACATGTTTTTTGATTGCAGACAGGCTGTCTGTAACAGTTCCGATTCCGCAGCACTGAATATAGTTGGTGTTGTATCTTGGCCCTGAGTTGTAATAATCACGCCCTTTTTTTATGCAGTCGCGAATTACAACGGACAGGAACGGGGCAGGGGAGTGAGCCGCAAACATCCGTTCAATGTAGTTGTTTACCCTTATTTTCAGATCAACAATATAGTCAAGCTGTTTTAAAAACGCATCGTAAAGCTGGTCGTAAGTTTTAAAGGATCGGGGATCACCTGTTTTGGGCCCTATCTGTTTTTTTCCTGCCGGGTCAAATCCATTGTTAAGGGCAAGCTCCAGAATTTTTGGCACATTGAGGTATCCTGTCAGGATATATGCCTCCTTTCCGAATGCTCCGGTCTCTATGCATCCGGAGCAGCCTCCTTCACGGGCATCTTCAATTGTCTTTCCGGCTCTTACCTGCTCCATTATAACAGTGTCGGCACTGAACACGGACGGATATCCATATCCTTTGCGAATCACGCGGCAGGCAGCCTTCAAAAAACGCTGTGGTGTCTTTTCGCTTATCTGCACATTGCTCTGGGGTTGTAGAAGTTTTAGTTCGTCAATTATCTCAAGAATTATATAGGAGAGCTCATTTGTGCCGTCAGAGCCATCCGGTTTGAGTCCTCCAAGGTTGATATTGGTAAAGTCGTTGTAAGTACCGCTCTCTTTGGCCGTAACTCCAACCTTTGAAGGGGCAGGGTGGTTGTTGACCTTTATCCAGAGACAACTTATAAGCTCTTTTGCTCTGTCACGGTCTATTGTGCCCTGGTTCAACTCTTTTTGATAAAACGGGTAAAGGTGCTGGTCAAGGTGGCCAGGACTCATGGCATCCCAGCCGTTAAGCTCGGTAATTGTGCCAAGATGGACAAACCAGTACATCTGTATTGCTTCCCACAGGTTTTCAGGCTTATGGGCTGGAACCTTGCGGCATACCCGTGCTATTTCAAGAAGCTCTTGAACCCTTCTGTTTTTTTCCTCTTTTGTTTTGTGTTGATCGTCAGTTACTGTCTGTTTTTCCTCTTTTGCTTTGTGTTGATCGTCAACTGGTGTCTGTTTTTCCTCTTTTGCTTTGTGTTCATCGTCAACTGGTGTCTGTGATTTTTCAGATGCCATCTTTTCCGCGAGTTCAGCGTGTCTTTGGGCAAAAATAATAACAGCATCGCAGGCGATATCCATTGCCTTGAGCTCTTCTGCCTTGTCAAGAGCCTGAGGGTCATTGAGATAATCAAGTTTCGCAAGGTGCTCTGCAATCTCTTGTTTAAAATCAACCATGCCCTTTTGGTAAATCATGCCGTCAAGAGTTGTGTGACCTGGTGCTCTTTGTTCCATGAATTCAGTAAAAAGCCCTGCCTGATAAGCCTCTTTCCACTCTGTCGGGACATGTTCAAATATCCTGTCCCGCATGGTGCGTCCTCTCCAGTAGGGAATTACCTCTTTGGCATATATGTCGATATCTTCACTTGCTACCCTGAACGGAGTCATTGGTCGGCTGTTGAGTATTTCAAGATCCTCTATCGAATGGCAGTTGAGTTCGGGAAATGTGGAGGTGGCTTTGGGAAATGGCCCTCGTTCTCCTGCAATCAGTTCATCTTCACCAATGTAAATCGCTTTTTTTTCGCAAAGATTCTTGAAATTTAAAGCCCTGAGTACAGGAATGGAGTATTTCCCATAGTTCTCTTTGTAAAATTCGGTTTCCAGCAGTGCCCGTTCAATGGAAATTGACGGAACCGCATCAAAACTCTGATCTCTTAATTTTTTGATTCTGGGAGTCATTTATCTCCTTGGCCATGAGTCACCACGTTCAACCCAAAGGTCTGTAATCTGTGTTTAATATTTCTGATTTGTGTTTGAGTTGGTGCCAATATGTTTTGTGCTTTGTAATCAATACCAAACTTAACATATTTTGACTGCTGAAAATTATGATAGGGCAGCAAATGCACCTCTTTTATTCTGCTGTTAACTTTAAAACTTGTCATACTTCTATCTCTATCTCTATCTCTATCTCTATCTCTATCTCTATCTCTATCTCCAGCCAGACTATCAGTGCCGTTTCCACAAGTATCCGTCACACTGCCGCCACCTAAACTGGCAATAAACCGGCCAGTCGCTTCAATATTGGCATCATCGTCATTTAGCCCTGGAATCACAGGAATTCGTATGATTATCTCTGGTGTTTTTACCCTGTTTTTTTCTGTTATGCCGATTTGTGAAGCAGTTTGAAGCATTGCGAGTTTTTTCAGGTTTGACAGTATGAGCTGATTGGAAACTCCGGTATAACGCCTGTGTTTTTCATCATCCATAAATTTGAGGTCAAACAAAAACAGGTCAGCAAATTGTGCCACCTTTTCAAGAACAGGCCATGAGGCAAACCCGGTGGTATCAACAGCCGTATGAATTTCAAGATCTTTACAGCCTTTCAGGAGTTCAACAAGGGCATTGGACTGCATCAAGGGCTCTCCTCCGGAAAAGGTTACGCCTCCGCCAGAATTTTCGTAAAAACACAGATCTTCCTGAATCAATCTCAGAGCTGACTCAACGCTGTAGTTTCTGCCTACAGGCTCTCTTGCCCTGGCAGGACAGATATCTGTACAGGTTGTGCAACATGTACAGATATCGGGATTTGTGATGATTGCCTGCGATTTAACGGAATGTGATGTAACTGAAATGGCTCTGTTCGGACAAATATCGATGCATTCCATGCATCCAATGCATCGGTCGCTGTCGTAAGTCAGTTGTTGATCCGGATCAATCCCTTCCGGATTATGGCACCATATGCAGGCGAGGGGACAGCCTTTGAAAAAGAGTGTGGTGCGGATGCCAGGGCCGTCATGGATGGCATATTTCTTGATATCGAAAATAAGGCAGCCGTTGATGTCGGACATTTAGGCCTCGGCTTTGCTATTTCTTCCAGAAAGGCGACATGTCCCTTAATCTTTTGATGATTGGCGGCATGGTCGCAATTATGTGATCCATCTCCTCTTTTGTGTTGTAGGTGGAAAGAGAAAACCGGATTGTGCCGTGGGCTGACTCAAAAGGCACTTTCATGGCCATGAGCACATGGGACGGATCAAGTGAACCTGACGTGCATGCAGAACCTGATGATGCACAGATACCTGTCTGATCCATAAGAAGCAGAATGGATTCTCCCTCCACTGCGTCAAATCCGATGCTCAAGGTGTTTGGAAGCCTGTTGTTTCTCTCTCCGTTTACCGAAGATGCAGGGATCTTTGCAAGAAGCCCTGTTTCCAGATAGTCTCTCAAACCCCTGATTCTTGTATCCATTTCATTCAAATGTTTTTTTGCAAGTTCGCTTGCCTTGCCAAGTCCTATAATTGACGCTGTGTTTTCTGTCCCTCCGCGTCTTCCTTTTTCCTGGTGCCCGCCTTTAAGAAACGGAGCAAATTTTATTCCCTTTTTCACATATAAAGCAGCAATCCCTTTTGGAGCATGGATCTTGTGACCTGACAAGGAGAGCATGTCAACTGGTGAAGATTGTACATCAACGGGTATTTTACCGATTGCCTGAACCGCATCCGTGTGAAATAAAATACCCTTTTCAGCGGCTTTTTTTGCGATTTTTTCTACAGGGAAAATAACTCCGGTCTCGTTGTTTGCCCACATAAGGGATATTATCGCGATCTGGTCAGCCTTTTTCTCGATTGTGTCGTAAAGAAGTTCTGTATCAAGACGGCCCTCTCTGTCCACAGGCACACAGGTTAATTCATAACCCTTTTTTTCAAGATACGAACACAAGTTTTTTACTGCCGGATGTTCAACAACCGATGTGATGATATGTTTTTTTTCAGGATTGAGTTCTAAAGCCGCCATGATAGCCGCGTTGTCGCTTTCAGTGCCGCAGCTTGTAAACACGATCTCTACAGGGCTTGCATTAATAAGATCTGCCACCCGCTCTCGTGCCTCCTGAAGTTTTTTGCCGACATTCCCCCCGAATGAATGCATGCTTGAGGGGTTGCCATAGAGATCAGCGAAATAGGGCATCATCTCTTCAACAACTTCAGGAGCGACCTTTGTTGTGGCATTGTTATCGGTATATACAATATTCATTTTATTTTTTTCTCCTTTTGCGTGATATGGCTGCCAGGTTTGTGGGTGGCACGACTATAAGACCTGTTGACTTGTAGTTGTTTTGAATTCTATACATATTAATATTATTTTTAGACTTGCGTCGAGGCAAATTTAAAAAACTTCACGCTTCTGCAAGGACAGATTCAACGATCTCCTCTATTTTTTCAACACATTTTCCACAACCGCCGCCAGCTTTTACATAAAAGGTGACATCTTCCGCTGACTTGAGATTGTTTTGCTTTACAGTCTCAATGATCTCAAGATCGGTAACACCAAAACACTCACAAACAGTATTGCCAGGTTTTGCAAGGATTTCAATTCCTTTATATGAGCGGATAGCTTTTCGTAATGCGTCCTGCCCCATCACGGAGCAGTGCATTTTCTCCTTGGGCAGCCCGCCAAGGTAGTCGGCAATATCATCATTGGTAAGTTTTTCAGCATCCTCAAGAGTCATTCCTTTTATTATTTCTGTAAGTGCAGAAGATGATGCAACCGCACTGGCACAGCCAAAAGTCATGAAACTTGCGTCAACGATTCTGTTTGTTTTATTGATTTTCAGGAAAAGCTTAAGTGCGTCCCCACATGAAAGAGATCCTGTTTCACCAATCGCGTTTGCATCTTTCATCTCCCCCACATTTCTTGGATTGAGGAAATGATCCTTGACTTTCTCGTTATATTCCCACATATTTTTTCTCCTTAAGAATAATATAAATAATATATTTGTCAGTTCTTGTCTGATCCATGATCTGTCACGGAGTTGCCTGTTATTTAACTTGGTCAACCCTGTTATTTAACTGGTCAGCCCTGTGATTTAACAGGGTCAGCTCAGGCAATAAAAATACTACAGTGTGGCAGGTTGTCAACAGTAAAAACAGGTCGCCTTGACAATCAAAATATAGTGATGTAACTCAAATTCAAAAGTCTTTTTTTAACGGGACTGTCAATTTCAATATTCCCCGGAAATTTCCATCAGACAATAATCGCAGCAAGGCTGATTATGTGATTCATCAGGAAATTCAATCAGACATTAATTGCAGCTTAAGCTGCTTATATTCACGATACCATAAAAACACAACGATACCATCAAAACTCAAAGGAGACGAAAAATGGATATAGCACCACAGCGTACTGTAGTTGGCTTTATTGGCACCGGTGTTATGGGCGGCAGCATGGCTGGTCATATTCTTGACGCGGGGTATCAGGTTCATGTTTACACCCGTACCAGATCAAAGGCAGATGCAATCTGTAAAAAGGGGGCAGTGTGGGAAGAGACAATCGCCTCGCTCGCGGTAAAATGCCATCTTGTTATCACAATGGTAGGTTTGCCCGCAGATGTCGAGAGTATTTACCTTCAACAGGATGGAATCATTGAAAATGCCTTGCCTGGAACCATTCTTGTTGACATGACAACATCAAGTCCCGTGCTTGCTGTCAAAATATATGAATCTGCCGCAAGACACTCGCTTCATGCTCTGGATGCACCTGTGTCTGGCGGAGATATCGGGGCAAGAGACGCTACTCTTTCCATAATGGCTGGAGGAGATAGAGCGATCTTTGACGCTGTCATGCCTGTTTTTGAAGTCATGGGAAAAAATATCTTGCTTCAAGGAGGCGCGGGTTGTGGGCAGCACACTAAAATGGCCAATCAGATCGCGATCGCGGCAGGCATGGTCGGGATATGCGAATCTCTTGCATATACGGTAAAATCAGGACTTGATCCTGAAAGTGTACTAAAAAGCATTGGAAGCGGTGCTGCCGGAAGCTGGACATTGAACAACCTTGGCCCAAGAATAATAAAGGGAGATTTCGCACCTGGATTTTATGTGAAGCATTTTATAAAGGATATGGGTATTGCCATTGAATCGGCAAAGGAGATGGGGCTTGAGACACCGGGGCTTGTGCTTGCAAAATCTCTTTATGACAAACTTGCAGAAAATGGTTATGAGTATGATGGAACACAGGCTCTTTACAGGCTCTTCATATAGATATTCCAGTTTTACTCCAGATGAAGCTGCTTGAGAAGCAGTTCCGAGCTGATAATGTAGTACGCTTTGCCTGATGCTTTTTCCTGATCCTTCTGCATAATGGGAATCTCCATAATGGGAATCTCACTTTGCAGCTTGACCGTGGCGATAATGGATAGAGGTTCCTGTCTGGCTTTTGCCGTTTTAAATTGAGCACTGCTGTATTTTCCTTTGTCTCCATATGCCCAATAGACTATTTTGTCATGGGCGGACAGGGTCGGATCATGAAATACTGTCACCAGAGATCCGATCATATCCCTGACATCTTGTTGATACGCACGTTCAAGAGTTTGAAATATAATCAGCACACGGTCTGTTTTGCTGTCCGCTACAATGTTGAGCTCCCTGTCTCTGAATTTATATGTCCCGGTCACTGAAGGGGTTACAGTTGCGTCTTTGCGGGTAGTTGAATCTTTGGGGGCGTCTTTGCTGGTCGAGGCGGTAATCCTGTTCCTTCGGGCAGTCTCCTTTTGTGAGCTGTTGAGCTCTTTACCAAGAATATATCCCTGCCACCCGATTTTAAGAGATTCCACCTTTTTAAAAAATTCAGCTTCTGGACAAGTCTCAGCTTCTGGATAAGTTTCAGATGCTATGTTTTCAGCACTGGTGGCTGAAATAGTGCTGTTGTCTGCATGAGCCGGGACAGCAAGGTTCACAGCACATATAAAGTACAACAAATATCTTGTCAGGCGTTCATGGCCGTTATATGTCCATCCCCAATTATTAAAAGCAGAATATATTTTCATGGTAAAGAAGATTGTCCCTTGAAGAGTATCCATAGAAGATTGTCCATGATTGCATAACATCATTATAATTGCCGCAAAACTGGATTGTGCTCCTTGATTGCACTGAATAACAGTGAATAGCACAGGAGGTCTATTTCTGAAGTGTTTCTCTCACCTTTGAACTCAGGTTCCGCATTGAGAAGGGTTTTTGTATGAAATTGACGCCATCATCCAGAACTCCATGGTGGGTTATGATATCAGCAGTGTAGCCTGACATGAACAGGCACTTTGTATTGGCATGGCGTGACAGGATTTCGTTTGCCAGTTCTCTGCCGTTCACCTGGGGCATGATTACGTCTGTTATCAAAAGATCTATCTTGCCGGGGTATTTATTCGAAAGTTCAACAGCCTCATTATATGTTGCGGCTGCCAGAACCTTGTAGCCCAGATGTCCAAGCATTATAGTGGTCATTTCCAGCATTGAATCTTCATCTTCCACCACCAGTATGGTTTCATGCCCCCGTTCAGAAGGTTTTGATTCAACTGCCTCTATCACCTGTTCATTATCGCCCATGTGACGCGGAAAGTAGATCCTGAATGTTGTACCCTTTCCAGGCTCACTGTAGGTTTTTATAATACCATTGTTCTGTTCAACAATTCCATATACCGTAGCTAATCCGAGACCCGTACCCTTGCCAAGCTCCTTTGTAGTAAAAAAAGGTTCAAACAGTTTTCCCATGGTACTTTTGTCCATGCCGCATCCATCATCACTGACAGAGAGCTGCATGTAGTCTCCTTTAATAAATCCTGCATGTGCGGCAAGAAAGGTTTCATCCAGAACCGAGCGTGTCGTTTCAATGATGATATTACCGGAACCGGTTATGGCATCTCGGGCATTTACACAGAGATTGGCCAGAATATGGTCTATTTGGGAGGGATCAACTCTTACCCTCCAGGGTTCTGGTCCTGGAATCCATTTAAGATTGATATCTTCACCTATCAGTCTTCTAAGCATATTGAGCATCCCCTCTACAGTTTCGTTAAGATCAAGAACCTTTGGCTCGACTGTCTGTTTTCTGGCAAACGCAAGGAGTTGCCGGGTCAGATCAGAGGAGCGTTCCGCAGCTTTACGAATCTCCTGAATTCTGTCAAACAGAGGTTCTTCAGGTTTTATGTCCATAAGGACAAGTTCAGTATGACCAAGAATTACCCCGAGCATGTTGTTGAAATCATGAGCAACTCCGCCAGCAAGCCGGCCAACTGACTCCATCTTCTGCGACTGGTTCAGTTGTATTTGCAGTTTTTCTTTCTCTCGGGCAGCCCGTTCATTCTCGGCTATTTCATTTTTAAGAACAGCGTTGGTAATAGAGAGCTCTGCTGTGCGTTCCTGAACCCGCTCTTCCATCTCTGTATATGCTTTGGCAAGCCCTGTTTGTTGAATATGGATCCTGTGGTCGGTACGTTTCAGGAGAATATACAACGATAATAGAAGGCCACCCAGCAATAAGGTCGTAACAAGGCCACCTGTTGCAAGCTCTCGCTTTTGAGTTGCCTTTACTTCTGTTGTGTCAATCAGCAGCAAAAGGTCACCTACCTCAGTGCCTGACACATCGTCCATCCGGATGGCCATGACCCGCCACAGTTTCTCATTAAAGGTTATCTCCACAATATCGTTGCCATGCGGATGACCCTCTTTGCTTACAAATTTTTCAGCCTGGGCAGGAAATTGCGGCATGGATGAGTAGATCAGCACGTCATCTGGGAATCGGTTCCAGTCCGATTCCCTGCCAAGCATCCTCATGCCTGACTCCCAGGCTGCCCTGTCCAATGCGTTTTTGCGGATCGGAAGAGCGATCTCGATTGCATCTTTTTTGTGCAAAGTCTCAAAAATATCCTCAATCTCCTTTCCCAGCTCTATGTAGCCGACAAGTTCATTATTATGAAAAACCGGCTGCACTGATCGAAGAGTGAAGGTTCCAAGAGGACCAAGTTCCAGGCCGGTTGATGCCTTGCCGGTACGTTCGGCCTCCTGCATGGTAAGCCTGTCGATAAGGTCGCCATACTTTTCAGGCTTGTGAACTCTGAGAAGACAGATCCTGTCAGATCCAATAAAATAAAGATGTGTAAGGCCATGAGAATCTCTAAGTTTCGCGAAAAGATCCGAATATTCAGCCAGTAGTCGATCTCTCTGCTTTTTCTTGAGTGCGTCACGCAGGTCTGTATCGTGCAGCAAAGTCAGACCAAGGGCATTCAAGTTCCGTGATTGTGCATTTACCAGTGTGATTATATCTGAGGAAACTTCGTCAAAAATCTTGTTGATAGAGAGGTTAAGGCTGGTCTGTTGTTGTGTGAGCAGCACAGCGGCACCTCCACATACAAGGACAAGCAGTGCCAAAGCCAACGGAATCATCAGGCGGTACAGAACAGGTTTTATCGGAGTATATCCCTGAGATAGGAGAATTTGATCTGAGTGGCTGTCAATATGTCTGTCAATCATAAGATGTCTGTCTGTCAATCATAAGATGATTATATACCTCGTCCCCTTGGTGGGGCTGCATTAAAGATACCCGGCAGTTTGCTGCGGGGTATCTTTAAAACTTCCTGTTGTTCTTTCAAGGTTTAGTTGTCGGGCAGAAAAATTGCTTGGCAGACTTGAATAGCCTGAAAATCAACCCGACACTTTAAACTTGAAGATGGCTATTGGTTATAGCGTAATTTGCGTTCTTCCTGAATTAGCCTCATTGTCTCTTCGCTTCCACCGGTTTTTATCCATAAATGTTCTGGTTTCGCAAGCAGTTCCGCTATATATTTCTTGTATTTTTCTCCCTGGCCCGCATGGTCGGCAAGTTCCTGGACTTCTGGTAAAAATTCATGATAGAAATTGCGTGATACTTCATACATGCCGTGCCAGTGTGTATAGTCAGGAGCATGCATGGCAGCGGCCATTCTGGCTCTTCTTCCCTCATGATGCCACACCTCAAACCATGTGTAGCCAAGTTTGTGCTGGAAACCGCTGTTTTGAAGTATGCCATCTTTGGTAAGCATGTTGATAAGCTCGGTTCCTGGTTTTGCAAACTTGTCGTTGTAAAGATTTACAAGATCATCAAACTGGCTGTAGAAATCCCTTACATGGTTGATGCCGTGACATGACTTGCATACCTCCTGCATGGTCAGCCTTCTCTCTTCCCAGGAGACAACTTTTTCGATTGTTTTTTCTGACATGATCTTGTTGAGCTTGTCTCCCTCTCTTGCATATGACTTTGAAGTGATTTTTTGTCCAGCTCTTGGCGGGATATCTCCCGGAACATCCGTGACAGTTCCGTCAGTAAAGGTGACCCTGTTGAGTTTTGAGGATACAGGGGCTCTAAGGTTCCAGGAGAGTCTGTCGCCTACATTGTGGCTGTTTTTTGCAACAGCACCGTTAAGTTTGACATATGAACCCATGTGGCATGTTGAACAGGTAGGGGCTGCATTGTAATCATCACCAAGAACCCAGGAGCCGTCCTTCATGATGTTCATCCCTTCCGGGCCTGAATTCTTGTCAGCGGTAAAATAGGCAATGCCGTGTTTTGACTCTTCATATATCTCTTTTTGGGGATGATCCGGTCCAAGATGGCATTTGCCGCAGTTCTCAGGCTGCCTTCCCGCACTTGCCCTGAATGAGTGCTTGGGATGGCAGGCATTGCAGGCTCCCTTTGATCCATCCGGATTGATTCGTCCGATGCCAGAGTTTGGAAAGGTGTTGTGGTCCATCTGGGGTGCGTCTGTTTTTGATCTTAATGTTTTTCCATCCTTGTCCCGTTTAAGGGTTACAATGGAACCGTGACACTGCCAGCAGCCGCTGTGCATGTTGGCCTTGTTGTCCGGCATGCCGCCGATCACCTCTGCAAGCATGTTATCAAGTGATGCCGTAATCTCTCCTGCTGTAGCGTGGTGGGAGATTGCCATCTCTTTGGCTTCCGGCTCATGGCATTTGGCACAGTCATTTGGTGAGAGTATGGCTTTTATAAATGCACCTTCATGCTGATAACCTGTCTCATCTGCCGGATCTGCCGCATGGCAGTTGTAGCATCCAACCTGTCCCTCTTTTGCTGCGGCATGTGCAGATGCTTCCCACTGTTTGACTAACGATTTGTTCTCTTTAAGGTGGCAGGTTATACACTTCTTGTTGATCTCCTGATTTTTCGGGTTTTTAACATCAAAGGATTCCTGGGTAAGACCTGATGCACTGCCTGCCGTTACAAGGCTCATTACTGCAAAAATGGCGAATACCCGTAACAGAGTCAGGGCAAGTGATCCATCCGGGGCTGATGGCAGTTCTGAAAAGCATGACCTGGCTGAATTTAATGGGCTGATCAAATTCATAATCTAATTTCCTCCCTGTTAATTTTATTGATTTGTCAAACTGTTGCCATACGATATTTTTGATTCTTTTTTGTGAAACTCTTATTTGATAGTCTCGTAAAAACCCTAAAGACCGGAATTGCCCTGAATAGTTATGATGAAGCAGATTCATTGATTGCGAGCAGCTCACAACAAAAATATGCTTCAAAAAAGCCAAAAAGCTCTTTGAAAACCTTGATAATCGATTTTAGAGAACAATTTGTGCTCAATTTGCTCATATTTGCCCTGTTTCGGGCAATACTCACCATTGCCGCCCTGAATATATTCAAGGCAGCCGCCTTCATGACTGCACAGTATCGAACGGCTTTCAATCCTCGAACCCTCAGTAGCTTGACCCCTGTTCGCCTGTCGTATTGCGACATAGTGGCTTCAACTCCTGAACGATATCGGTATTTATCCTTGAATTCAGGGGATTGTTCATGCTCCCTTCGTTTTGACAGCCGGATATCCCTGGCTGTGTAGTTGACGTGATGGTGCTTTTTCCCTGTATACTCGATGTTCAAGTTTTTAGTTATGGACTTTTGCAAAATGACTTAACAAGTACAATATTTGTGTGAAAGAGAAGGTGTCGGTTCCAATCTACCCAATAATCTTCCACTCATATGTTTTCGAGATGGCATAAGGCGAAAAACATCTTTTATGACTCTCCCCATTTCTTTAAGCTTCTCGCCTGGATCCTGTTCTTGCAGCAAAGATTTAATACAGTCCATCAAAACATCCATCTGAGCCATTCGTTGCAGGCTTCCCACGGTAGACACGGGTTGTTTGTTCTCTATGCAGGTCGTTTGCTCAGGGTGAAGGAGAAGGCAATGGTCTATCAATAGACTCAGAATCAGGCTTCGGCTTGATCCCTCTTCGTCAAATTGTCTGGCCTCTTGCCCCCATCCCTCATAAAGCTTCCAGTCTTCAAAGAAAACCTCTACAAGCCATCTCAAAGAGTATGCCTGGATAATATCAATTGTCTGCCAGCACAAATCAGTGGCAACTAAACGCTCATGGCCGTTTTTCGGCCACCCCCGAGGATGAAAAAGTTTGAAAGGTGATTATAATGTGCCATCGCAGGTGGGTGATGAGTGTTCGAGTTAATTTATGGTGGTTATAACCCTGTGACCTAAACTGAACTAAAATTTTCGGTTCGTACCCCCGATTGTTTCGTATGCAAATTTTGCATATTTTACGCACGGTAAAATGGCTTGCGTTTGTATAGAGAACGTATAGATATTCCGAAAATTCCTCCTGCCTGCGATAATTTTCGACAAATCAAAAAAGTTTCAAGGAGGTATGTATGTCGGAATTAGAGCCTATTGTCAAACGTTGTGCAGGTCTCGATATTCATAAGATGATCATAGTGGCAACGGTATTGTTGGAACAGGCAGATGGCACGGTCCAAAAAGAGACTCGTGAGTTCGGGACATTCAGAAAACACCGGCGTCAACTTGGTCGTTGGCTAAAAGGTCATGACATTGAGTTGGTTATAATGGAAAGCACCGGTATTTAAGTACCAGTGCTAAAGTTTTTACCTGCATCTATAGTTTAATATGATAATAATATCAAATAATTATGATTTGAGT
>JADFYT010000019.1 GCA_015232935.1 Desulfamplus sp. | reverse complement strand
TTCAGCTTGGCAACAAGGCAGCCCATACTGTGCAACCGGTCAGCCGTGAGCAGGTGGTCGAAGCCTTGCGGAGTCTTTATGATTTTGTCTCCTGGGTGGATTTCTCCTACTCTGCCGAAATTCATCAGCTTGATTTCAACCCATCTCTTCTGCCTGAAGCCGAAGCTCTGGAAAAAAAGACCAGACAGATGCAGGAGACTCTGGCAGCAAAAGAGGCTGAACTTGCGGCAAAGGACAAGAAGCTGGCAGAACTGCTCGCCTCTGTTGCCGAACGGGAAAAAGCAGCTAAACAGCGAAAGGAGAACACTGCTTCACACGATTTTGTCTGTGAAGATATCAGCGAGTTCAGTACCCGCAAGCTCTATATTGATCTGGCTCTTGAAATGGTCGGCTGGAAGATCGGCACAAACTGCCTGGAAGAGGTGGAAGTTTCGGGCATGCCGAACTCCTTGAAATCAGATATTCCGAACTCATGGAAATCAGGAATGCCTAACGCCTCTGGAAAGGGCTTTGTGGATTATGTTCTCTATGCTGATAACGGCAAACCCCTGGCTGTGATCGAGGCAAAGCGAACATCGGTTGACCCTAAAAAGGGCAAGGTTCAGGCAAGGCTCTATGCTGACTGCCTTGAAGCGGAACACTGCGTTCGGCCTTTGATATTTTACACCAACGGTTTTGAAACATGGTTCTGGGATGACACAGCTTACCCTGAGCGGCTGGTATCCGGCTTTTTCACCAAAGACGAGCTGGACTGGCACGACTACCGAAAGAACAACAAGAAATCCATTGGTTCTGTTGAATTTAACGATGCTATTGCCAATCGGGTTTACCAGAAAAAAGCGATTCAGGCGGTCTGTGACAGCTTTGAGAAGGGGCAGCGAAAAGCCTTGCTTGTGATGGCAACAGGATCAGGCAAGACAAGAACAGCGATCTCTCTGGTTGAGATTCTGCAAAGATACGGCTGGGTCAAGCACGTTCTGTTTCTTGCTGACCGAAGGGAACTTGTGAAGCAGGCAAAAAAGAGCTTTGCCCAGCTCTTGCCGAGTTTGAGCATCTGCAACCTGCTTGACAGCAAGGATGATCCTGACAGCCGGATGGTCTTTTCAACCTACCCGACCATGATGAACGCGATTGACTCCACCCGCAGGAAAGACGGCTTCAGGATGTTTTCCGCCGGCCATTTTGACCTGATCATTATTGATGAATCCCACCGTTCCATCTACAAAAAGTATCAGGATATCTTCACCTACTTTGACGGCTGCCTGCTGGGGCTTACCGCAACACCAAAACAGGATATTGACAAGAACACCTATTCGATCTTTGAGCTTGAAGATAACGTACCCACCTTTGCCTATGAACTTGCTGAGGCGATCAAGGAAAAATACCTTGTTCCCTACAACACCATTGAGACCAGAATGAAGTTTATGGAACAGGGAATCCATTATGATCAGTTGAGCGAAGAGGAAAAAGAGCAGTGGGAAGAGACATTTGATGACGGCCTGACCGAGATTTCAGGTGAAGCTCTTAACAAGTTTCTCTTTAACGCAAATACTGTGGACAGGGTGCTGCAGGATCTGATGGAAAAAGGGATTCATGTTCAAGGCGGAGACCTGATCGGCAAGACAATCATATTTGCGGCAAATACCAGACACGCCGATTTTATCCTCAAACGGTTCAACTCCTTGTACCCTGCATATAAAGGCAGATTGGCTGATGTGATCTATAACGGCATCAAGTATGTTGAGAGCCTGATTGAAGACTTTTCAACCCCTCAAAAAATGCCGCAGATCGCCATTTCCGTAGATATGCTGGACACCGGAATCGACATTCCTGATATTGTGAATCTTGTCTTCTTTAAAAAGGTTCGATCAAAAGCCAAGTTCTGGCAGATGATCGGTAGAGGAACAAGGCTGCGACAAGATCTGTTCGGGCCAGGACTTGACAAGAAATCCTTTCTGATCTTTGATTACTGCACAAACTTTGAGTTCTTCAGGGTCAATAAAAACGGGACAGAAGCAAAGATGGTCAAATCCCTGACAGAGAACCTGTTTAATGTTCGGGTCAGGATTGCCCAGGCTTTGCAGCATCTGGATTTTCAGACATATCCATATCAGGCACATCGGGCGGATTTGATCAAACAACTTCATAAAGAGGTATGCGGCATTGATGAATCTCTCTTTGCCAGTCAGTTACGCATTGAGTTCATTCACAGGTACAAACGAAAAGAGGAGTGGGAAAGTATCAGCGACACAAAAGCAAGAGAGCTGGAAGATCAGGTTGCCGCATTGCTGCCATCAGGTACGGACAACGAACTTGCCAAGCGGTTTGATTATATGATGTACGCAATTGAACTTGCTGAGTTGCAAGGCCTGCCAATAGGCAAACCAAAGGCTAAAGTCATTCATACCGCTCAACGGCTGGCAGAAAAGGCAAATCTGGCACAAATCAAAAAACATGCAGGGTTGATAAAGGATCTTCAAACAGATGATTACTGGAATCATGCTGATCTCTTTGCTCATGAAAAAGTACGGGAGGCGTTGCGGGATCTTCTGGTGCTGCTTGATAAAGAGAACACTGAAATTTACTACACCAACTTCAGCGATGAAGTTTTAGCAGTGGCTGAAAAGCCCGGTGAATACGAAGTGAGCGATCTGCTGCCTTACCGGATAAAGGTCAATAACTACCTGAAAGAGCATCAGGATGACCTTGTTGTGCACAAGCTGCGACTCAACAGGGAACTGACCGGCTCAGACATCAGGCATCTTGAAAAGCTGCTGTGGCATGATTTAGGATCAGAAGAGGAGTATCGCCAGACCTTTGGTGATGAGTCGCTGGTGAAGTTAGTCGCAAGGCTTGTGGGCCTTGAGCAGGAGGCGGCAAATCAGCTTTTTTCTGATTTCATAAATGACCACTCTTTGAACAGCAGACAGATGGAGTTCGTTCACCTGATCGTAAAGCATGTTGTGGATAACGGTACTCTGGATAAAACCGTTCTCAATGATCACCCTTTTAACAAATACGGAAGCGTTACCCACCTGTTTGAAGGCAGGATTGATACGGTCAAAGAGATTGTAAAAAGAATTGATGAGCTCAATGAGAGGCTCATGGTTGGGTGATCGATATCTTCCAACTTTCAGACATTAGAATCAAAAAAAGGAATTTTTTACTCATGCCAACCATTATTGGTAATATAAAAAAACTGATCCGATCCAGGCTTAAAAAACCATTAGAGGCAAATCCCGAAGAACAGGCCGAAATAAATGCTGTATTCAGGTTCAAATATACACTTTTCAAAGAGCTTCTGGCTGCAAACTCTGAACTGTTAAATATTTTGTCTGATATGGAGGAGAAGCTAAAGGGTCACCATATTTTTGGCATATCCTATATTAAAAGCCAGGCGAATCGCTCATTGATGCACTCTTTTAAAATGGTGAAAAATTTAAATGTGCTCTCCTCAAGTAACTATAGAGGTCTGTATGAAGTTCTTGACAGTATAAACCATCAGGTCAAAACAATTATCAATGAAAAAAAAGAGAAGGAGCAACCCTTTAATGTTATCCCTTATAAAAATATTCTCAAAAAAGATGCAGATCAGGTAGGGGGTAAAAATGCAAATCTTGGTGAAATTCAAAATCTTATGCAAATCCCTGTTCCTGAAGGTTTTGCCATCACAACAAAGGCATTTAACAGTTTTCTTGACAGGAACAATCTAAGAGACGAGATCCTGAAAAGAAAAAACATGATTGACCCTGATGACATAAATAATGTTGAGCTTTTGAATCGTCTGAGCACCGAGGTCACTGACCTGATAAAATCAAAACCGGTACCTGATGATATTATGACGGATATAAAATCAGCCTGGAAAGCTGTCTGGGGGAAAAGGGTTCTCAAAGAGGAGAATCAATCGAATGTACAAGACAAACCGGACCAGGAAGATCAATCCAGTCATAAGGACAAAACTGACCTGAAAGATCAATATAATCATAAGGACAAACCAGACATGGATGATCTGGATGCTCAATCCAGCCATAAACATAAACCTGGCATGAAAAGCAGTGCAAGTATCCATGTTGCCATGAGAAGCAGTGCTATTGGCGAAGATGGTGATCTGTCTTTTGCTGGTCAATATCTAACCCTTCTCAATGTTACGCATGAACAGATAGAAGATGCCTATAAATCAATAATTGCAAGTCTCTACTCTGCCCGTTCAATCTCCTATAGAATATCCAGGGGAATATATGACGATGATCTGGCCATGGCTGTGGCCTGTATCAAAATGGTTGATTCGGTTGCAAGCGGAGTCATGTACACCCGCCACCCCTACAATATAGTTGACGAAAACATCATCATAAATGCTGTGTGGGGTCTTGGGCCTTATGCTGTGGATGGAATTGTAATTCCTGACAGCTATGTGGTTGAAAAAAAGAGTGAAAAAGATGCCCTGATTGATAGAGATGATGTTGCTATAAAAGGTGCTCTGGCTGTCAAAGATGGTCTGCCCGTGATTTTAAGTCGTCATATATCAGAAAAAAATGTTCAATTAGTCTGTAATAACAGTGTTAAACAAGGGGACAATAAAGTTGAAGGAGGAGTAAAACAGATACCCGTACCAGTTGAAAAACAGTCTGCACCATGTCTTGATGATGATCAGATACTACAGTTGGCTTCATATGGCAGACAGATAGAAGAGCACTATAAATGTGCCCAGGATATTGAGTGGGCACTGGATACTGAGGGAAAGATCATGATTCTTCAATCCAGACCCCTTAAAATCAAGGCTGTAAAAAACGGGATAAACCTTAAAGCCGTGCCTGTTCCTGGATACAATGTTATTATAGAGGATAGCGATGTCGCATCACAGGGTGTTGGCAGCGGGATCGCGTTTCATGTATCATCAGAAGATGATCTGAAAAGATTTCCCAAAGGTGCCATTCTTGTTGCCCGCCACTCCTCTCCCGAGTATGTGGTGGTTATGAAGCAGTGCAGCGGTATAATTACCGAATCAGGCAGTGTCAGCGGACATATGGCAGCTCTCGCAAGAGAGTTCAATGTTCCAACCATTATAGGTCATGGTTCACAAAAGGCAGTGACTCTTATACCAGATGGGTTGCAGATCACTCTGGATGGATATTCAGGCAGGGTTTATGAAGGGGTGGTACAAGAACTTCTTTCAGCAGTTGAAAAAAAAGAGGCTCATATGGAGGGCACTCCTGTCCATGATTGCCTTAAAAGAGTCGCGGCTTTTATGACCCCTCTTTATCTTGTCAATCCAAAAGCTCCTGAATTTACCCCTTCAGGGTGTAAAACCTTGCATGATATCGCAAGATTCTGTCACGAACTATCATACAAGGAGATGTTCAATGTAAGCGATATAGCTTCAAAGCGTCACAGATTCTCGTTCCGGCTCAATGCACCCCTCCCGATTGATCTGCATATAATTGACATCGGAAAAGGCATCAGCCACGGGGTGGTAGCAAAGGAGTGTTACATCATAAATACAGAATCAGCAAAGAGCGATCTGAATGAATCAGAACAAGAAGTTCCGGCTACTTCCTTAAAAGATTCCAGGCCAGTCTCTTCAAAGCCTGATTTCAGGAAAGCTCCAGCCGGTAGGGGATGCATATCTCCTGACCAGATAACCTCTGTTCCTTTTCTTGCATTGCTAAAAGGGATGCTGAACAAGGATCTAAGCTCTCTTGAACCAAGGCCTGTAAGTTTTTCAGGGCTATTATCTGTCATGCAGGAACAGATGCTTTCACCCGGCCATGTTGGAGAGAGATTTGGAGACAGAAGCTATGCAATCATTGCTGACAAATACCTGAATTTCAGTTCAAGAGTCGGATACCATTACAGTGTTGTTGATGCCTACTGCGGAGAGACTGTTAATAAAAACTACATAACATTCTCCTTTAAAGGCGGGGCGGCAGATGATGTCAGAAAAAACAGAAGGGTCAGATCAATAGCATTGATCCTTGAAAAGATTGATTTTACCGTTGACGTAAAGGAAGACAAGGTTGATGCAAGGCTTCAGAAATACCCCTGTTCATTTATACAGGACAGACTGGATACTCTTGGCAGGCTCCTTATTTTTACACGGCAGATGGATATGCTTATGACTACAGACAAGAGCGTGGCGTGGGTGGCAAAAAATTTTATCGCGGGAAATTACAAACTTTCATGAATTTTTCAAAACCAGTGCAAACTTCAAAACATTTGGACGCAGATTTCGGCAAACTGATTTTTTACGAGGTAATCATTTTTCAGGTATGACCGATATTTGAGCCATATCGGTTTCATTAAAGATTCTGGAAAACCTCTCCCCGTCTTTTGAATGGTTCTTGTAAAATTTCAGTACATTGTCAAGGATGGCGATAACCTCATCCTCAGAAAAGATCCTGTCAATCTCCAGGGCAAGCCTTGGGTGTCTGCCCAGGCGGCCACCCAACAGGACCCTGAAACCTCTTTTTTTCTCACATATAGTTCCTGTGGGACATGCTTCAATGCACTTTCCACACATCAGGCATAAAGAAGAATCAATTGAAGGGAGCCTGTTTTCTCCTCTATCTTCTGTTTTTATGCAGTTATCAGGACAGGCATCTTCACAAGCATGACACAAGGAGCACGTTTCATCGCAAAGAGCAGGAATTACAGTGCCTATAATGCCAAAATCTTTTATCTGGGGCTGAGAACAGCAGTTAGGGCAGTCAGCAGCACTCAATCTGAACTCATGATGATATTTCAGATCGCCTTTTACACTCTTTTTTAAAAAAGAGAGAATATCCTGGTTTTCAAGAACCTCTTGTGCCCTGTCAAGCACTGACTCACAAGAATTCGCGGAATTCGGGCAGCCCGATGCTCCAAAGCAGCGGTCTGCCTGATATCCTTTTATATCTTTTGAGATGCCTGAAAGAAACTGCTGTTTGGCAGCCTTTACATCTTCAACAGTGACAACCAGGCCAGTTCCCTTGTCACGGACATAATTCTCTATTTTGCCTTTTGCCTTTTTTCTTGCAAAAAAAGGAACTTTATTCAGAGCATCCTGTGCTTTGTCCGTCCATTCAAACATGCCTGACTCCTTGATTTATTCTGACATAAAAGACTCTGGTCATCAGAGCCGGGCCTTTTAATTTCAGGCTTTTTCAAGAATCTCGCCGCGTGCACTTATAACCACATTGGTCATGGGAACATTAACGCCGGCAAGTGCCATTGCCTTTTGCAAAATCATGGGAAGACCGGAACAGCATGGAACCTCCATGATAAGAGTTGTCACGGTTTTGATTCCCGCTGTTTTGAAAATATCAGCAAATTTGTTCACATAGGAATCTATGTCATCAAATTTAGGGCACCCCATCATGACAACCTTTCCCTTGAGAAAATCCTGATGAAAACCAGGGTAAGCCAAAGGAGTACAATCTGCCGTAACCAGAAGATCCGCCCCCTTCAGAAACGGAGCTGTCGGAGGAACAAGGCGTATCTTCACAGGCCAGTGGCCAAGGGCTGATTGACTACTACTGCCTGACACCAGGTTACCGGAGGTTGAACGGGATAATGCTGAAATACCATCTTTTAGATTTGCGGGCTTATTGGCATCAGAACATGCACACGCGGATCCGGTTGAGTGAGAATGAGAGGGCTTGTGTCCATTTGAGGATGTGTGAGAATGTGCACCCTTGTTATGATGATTATGGCCACGATCCACAGGAAAGGTTTGAATATGAGCTGATGGACAGCCACATGCCATATTTGAGGCAGTTTTTTCCTCTGTCTGTTTCCTGTTTTTTTCCAACTCTTTCAAACGTTCTTCAACAGCCTTTTCATCAAATTCGTCAGCTTCCCGCTCAATAATCTTGAGAGCATCCTCAGGGCATTCGCCAAGACATGCCCCCAGACCATCACAGTATTTATCCTTGACAACCTTTGCCTTGCCGTCAATTATCTCGATTGCACCCTCTGCACAGGAGATAACGCAGTTACCACAGCCATTGCAAAGCTCTTCATCTATCTGAATAATTTTTCTCTTAACCTTCATTTTAATATCTCCTAACCTGGACAAGCCAGAGCCAAAAATATTTTCTGATTTTTTTTACCCGAATAACACGAAAATCAGAGATAAGAATCTAATAAGGTCGATATCAATAATCGCCTCTTGAAATAATTTGCCATGTTTGTAAAAAATAGAGTTTTAAAACATATCTGTTCAAAGCAGTACAGCCCGTGCCTTCTGCTCTCCTGACCGTGTCAAAAATGATTTTGCGATAATTCGCTCAAGCCGTTCTCGTGAAACAGGCTCTTCATTTTTTTCCTGTTTTTCCTTTTGATCCTCTTCAAGGTTGGTTATAAGATCAGAATCATAAAGAACCTTGAAATTAATGCTCTCATTCTCCCTCGGGTGATGATGGTGCCCGACAATATCGCAAACCTCTTCAACAAGCTCTGCCCTTGCTCCAAGTTTTTCAAGGATATTCCTCGCAACTGGAGGGCCTTCAAGCTCCTGATACTTTGGAGCGTTGGAGTTATATTTTCTTTCTGACTCTTTTATCCCTATATCGTGAAGATATGCGGCACAAAGGATAACAGCGAGATTTACATTATTTTCTTTTGGCACATCATTTTTCCTGACCAGCTCATCTTTTCCTATCTGTTCCGCGTATCGTGCTACCCTCATGGCATGGCCGATCCTTCTGAAATCAGATTTAAAATATCGCTTCATCTCCACAGCGACCCTGTCCTTTAGAAGATCCTCTCTTTGCTTTATAAACTCCTCCGGAAGTGTGGCAATACACTGATCCGCATACTGGCAGTAGGAGGCACATCCAAAATCCATGCTGGGATTAACAATTCTCTTGCCGCAGTTTCTGCATTTCCGCGAGGTATCATCTTTGAAAAATTCCATACTGGAGCCGCACTCAGGGCATTTGGTGTCAAAAATAGCATCCGGATTCCAATATTGTGTATCCTGACCTGGGCATTTCATATTAACCTCCTTGTATGTTTTTTTATGTGAAAGTCTTTGAAGTAGTCTCTGTTGCCTTGTGGAATACAATATAAGGCATGTTGAAAAGAAAAACCTTGATATGGATCAATAAACAGGATCAATAAATATTTTTTTTACCATGAAAATGCATTTTTATTTTGATGATTCGAGGTGGCCACGCAACAACCATGAATATTCAGGAATGAGTCCGAACCAACATTCCCGTTTTAAAATCCATATATGCTCTGATGCACTTGAATCCGTGCATTTTATGGTAAAATATTTTCCGCAAATAGCCTTAGCAAGTTTAACTGTTACGCAAAGATGGCTATCAGCACTGTTACATTATCTTTACCGCCTGCATCCAGTACCATATTGACAAGTTTTTCAGCCATTATTTCAGAGCCTGTATTGCTCTTGCATGTCAAACAGATCTTTTCATCGCTGACATAGCGGTAGAGTCCGTCAGAAACCAAAATGATTCTATCTTGTGCCTGAAGTCTTATTGATCCGCTTTCAGGAGTTAAATCCCGGCAGCCTATACATTGGTCAAGCACCTGGTTTGAATAATGAGACAATGCCTCTTGTCTTGTAATCTCTCCCTCATCGATCAAGAAACGTGAAAGTGTCTGATCATGCGTTATCTGTGTCAGTCGGCTACCTCTTAAATGATAAAGCCGGCTATCTCCGGAATGAACCCAATTGGCCACATTGTCTTTTATTGCTACAGCGACAAGTGTGGTTGCCATTCCGTCCAGAGTTACGCTCTGTTTAGCCATATCAGACAGATCTTTATCCATTTTCTTAAAAAAAGAGACAAGAGAACGATTTTCTCTGTTATTGATTGTTTCAAGACTCTTTAGAGATTCTATTACGTACCCAGAGGCTGTTTCGCCCCCTGGTTCGCCGCCAAGCCCGTCTGCAACAGCCATAAGCATGGTACTATCGGAAAGAATATGAATCAAATACCTGTCCTGGTTTGTTTTTCTTTTGAAGCCTATATCTGTTTTGGCAGCAATAGAGACTTGATCATTGAGAAAGGTCTCATGCCTCTTTCTCCACAGGCTCAATTGTTGGGACTCGATATTGAACATGAAAATACATTCCTGTTTTTATGATTTGAGGTGGCCACAAAATGGCCATGAAGGTTTAACCGTGTTAGTTCAATAAATATGCGTACCGCATCGTTAATTATGCGTACTGCATCGTCAAGGTCAAAAATTATGGTTGAGTCTATTTGAACTGTTTGAAAACAGGCACTTGTGAAAAACGGGCAACCCTAAAATCAGGTTATGAAAATGCAATACTCAGCTTTTCACAAAAATACTTCCGCCAAGTTGTTTTATACTTTTTTCAAACTCATCCAGCAGTTCTGAAAATTCCTTCTCCTTGCCTGGAACAATCTCAAAAGTAATTGTCTGTCTGTTTTTATCATTCAACCCGAGTATCGGATCTTTTTTAGCAGGAGCAGGAATTTGTTTTGCACAAAAATCTCCATACCCGGAGCGTACAATTTTTTCTTCTGTTGTCTCCGCGTCAAGCCATTTAAGTACCTGAGCAGGCGTCTGAAATCTTTGAGCTGGATCTTTTTTGCAGGCATTTACAATAAAATAACGAAGTTTTTCAGGAAGGTTTTTAACTATTGTACCTGGATCAGGTACGGGAGAAGAGCTTATCATCTGCATTAACCTTGCAGGACTTTGTGTTGAAAAGGGAAGATGGCCTGTCAGCATCTGAAAGGCAGTTATGCCAAGAGAAAAAATATCACTTCTAAAATCGGCCGGCTCTCCATCAAACTGTTCAGGGGCAAGGTAGTTGAAATTTCCGCCAATCTGAAAATCATCAGTACCAGAGAGGCAGGCAAGTCCAAAATCAATTAACTTGATTTGATCATTATACAATATTATTACATTTGAAGGGTTTATATCTCTGTGAATAAGCCCTTTGTCACCGGCATATGCCATTGCAGATACCATTTGTCTTAGATATTTGAACGCAAGAAGAACAGGAATAGCTTTTAATCTGGCAATCATGTCGCTTAATGATTCGCCTTGAAGAAATTCGTAGATAATAAATACAGTCTTGAATCTGGACTCAATGTCAAAAACCTTAACTATGTTTTGATGATTCAATCCAGCAATTATTTTTGCTTCATTCTGGAACATGCTCATGAAGTCAGAACGCATGGAAAAATGATGACGCATCATCTTGATCGCAACCGGCATCTCAAGTTCAGTATGCAGCCCTTTATATACAATGCTGTATCCTCCCCGGCCAAGAATATCTGTTATCAGATATTTTCCAACAGTTCTTTCCGCAATAGGGCCTTTGCGGTCAAATCTGTCTGCCACAAGTTCCGTTAAAAAGGCAAAAAGATCGGGATCCTGACCTGGAATGGTTTCAAAATTCTCCTTGGTTATCGCCCAGAGATCCATATCAGTTTCAGCCTCTACATGAAATCCCATAGGTTCACCTGTCAAAAGCGATATCATTCCCACGATATCGCCCTCTCCCCTGTGGCCTACAGGATGGATCTCCCCTTTTTTTTCAACAAGCTCGATACAAGAACCCTGCTGGATTACATATGCTTTATCTACAATGTTACCTTGAACAATAAATCGATCTCCCTGCCTTGTCTTTTCAAGCACAAGGTTGTTAAGCAACGATGTTTGCGAGCCGGGTTGAACAAACCGTAAAAATTTTGTCCTTATATTCAGGCTTCCTTCTTCTGCTCTTACCTGTCTGTAAAAAGTGCACTGGGAACAGGATTTTCTTTTTTCGGCAAATGTTCCTTGAACCTTTCCATTACACATGGTGCCCGCAACAGCCCAGCAGAATCTTCCACCACAGATACCAGAATTTATACCATCGCAGGATTGGGCAACAGAAGCGGGACAGATACCCATTTGAGTTACATTTACCCCACCAGGTTCCCGGCCGCATTTCATGTACTCCCAGCAATTTTTTCTTTTTTTGACCATGATCTTTTACCTGATATTGAGTATTTTCCCCAATTCATCAGCAAGCAGCCTGCTCTTTTCAAAAATAGACCCTTTTTTTCCGGATCGTAGCTCTTCATTTGCAAACTGTTCGTTTAAAGAGAAGCTCTCATCAGAAGAAACTGATTTTTCCACCATGGGGAAAAAAATATAATCCTCCTGATAAATATGACGACTCAATAGCGATACATAAACAGAAAGATTTTCAAGCATAAGAGTTATGGCCATCTCATCCATATTCTCATATCCTTGCAGTACCTCGCGTATGCTGGATATGCATTGCGTGCAACGTTCATGCTGATACCGGAGTGCACCCATTGCCGAATCAAGCTCTCCATCTTTTTTGTGCGACAACAGGCCAAACAGAAGAAATTCCTCTTTGAAATGGTGAAATCTGTCTGCAAACTCGGAACAAAAAACCATCGCCTTTTCAAAAAACTGTGTTGAGACCATCCTGCCGCTCTCCAGCTCTTTTCTGGCAATGGATAGAAGAGCCAAAACTTTTAGAATCAACTGATGTTCGGTTTTTAATATGTGTATTACATTCATCGCCTGACCTCGTCTGTCTGTTTTTTTGATATTGAGTCATATCGCTATTGAGCCATGTTACACAAAGTTATTGATCAGAAAAGCAGTTGTAAATTTCCACTCTGTTCCGGCCATTTTTTTTCGCAAGATAAAGAGCTGAATCCGCATTTTTTACAAGTTGGCTTGAATCAGCAGTGTATAGCAGGTTATCTGTTTTCAAACCCGCCACTCCCAAACTTATTGTAACGCTTGTTTTGTTGCTTTTATTGTAATATATTTCCTGATTTTCGATTTTTTTTCTGATTTTTTCAGCTACCAGAAACGATTTCGCGTTATCTGTCTCGGGCAAGAGTATGACTATCTCCTCTCCTCCATATCTTGCTACAGTGTCTATGCCGCGGCATGTCGATTTAATGGAATGAGCGACCTTTTGCAACACCGTATCACCTGCGTGATGCCCATACTCGTCATTAACTTTTTTGAAATAATCAATATCTATCATTATGCAGCTAATATCTCTTTTATACCTTTTTGCCTTTTCAAATTCATCGCTCAATTTAGAGTAGAAGTATCGTCTATTGTAAAGTTGCGTCAGCTCATCAGTAATAGCCATATCCTGAATCTGTTTTTGAGATATTGAAAGCTGTTTCATTAATCTTAAAGTAAAAAAATAAATTATCCCTAAAAAAAAGAATGTAGATAAAACGCCTAAAACAAGTATCAACAGATTATGGGTTTTCAGATTGTTTTCAATTCCGGAAATGTCAAATTTTACACTGATTCCCCCTATTATCATGTCTTCCGGTTTATCTTTTTGTTCTACATGGCAGTTTAAACAGGATTTCTCCCTGAACACGGGAGCCATGTATCTATAATAGGTTTTTCCATTTTCTCTCTGTTTAAGCCATATCTCTTTTTCACCTTTTTCAAACAGATTTAAAGATTTTTTTTCAAATTCATCAGGTATGTTATCAGGATTTATCGGCTTGAGGCTTGTCATGTGATATGAAAAAAGATTATTGGCTTTAGCATGCTCAGATATTTCTATAGTCACTAATGAAGGATTTCTTAATGTATATATTTTACCATCTATGGCTTTAATATCAGGGTTTTTCAGATATGGACTGGATTTGACAGATTCAGTTTTTTCGATATAAACACCTCCATAATCTGAAACCCATCCTCTTGTTACAATGATATGGTCATAATATGAACGTGCTCTTATTTTATGCTCAATTTCGATAAGCTGCCTGTTCCTGAAAAACAGCAGTATAAAAAGCATTAATGAAAACAAGATTACAGCAACACTTACTTTAAAAACAAATGGTCTCCATACTATCTCTTCTGTCCGAAAGATTTTATCCGTCTCTTCATCATCCGCTTTCATAAAAGAATCTTTCTGTTTTTTATATATTATTGTTATTCTTCTTTTTACCTTGCAAATGTATTCATTATTTTCATGATTTGAAGTGGCCTGAACAGGGTCGTGGATTTGGTACTCTTGTAATTTATAATGGTTATAATGAAGCTGTTCTAAAAGAAGTTGTGAAGCATATTCAAAAAAATCTGGTCAGTAAAGGAAAAATCCCGATTTTAAAACCAGAATTCAGGATATCTTCTGTTTTTTGCAAGATTATTGACTACAAGAGCGACTGTCAACATAATCATTACTCCTGAGCCAACAGGCACAAAAGCATAATAGAAGCCAAGGTTGTGAATTTTATCTCCGCCAATGACCGCAATAAGTGCAGTAGCTCCTCCAGGAGGATGAAGAGTTTTTGTCGCATGCATTGCCGCGATGGCTGTTGCAACAGAGACGGATGAAGCAAGCCATACAAGATCTGGAAATATTTTGTATGACGCGACACCAATAATCGCTGAAATAAGATGTCCTCCTACAAGATTTCTCGGCTGTGCCAACGGGCTTCTTACCGCACCGTAGACAAGTACGGCAGAAGCACCAAAAGAGCCTATAATCATTACAATATCTTCTCCTGAAAAAATATTGTAATGCAAAAAGGCCACAGGGGTAATTCCCAGAAACGCTCCAAGCCATGACCAGATAATCTCAGACAGATTGACCCCTGGAGGACTCTGCTTTCCACCTCTCATTTTGTTTAAAAATGTAATCATAAAGCTATACTTCCCTCTTTAAAATAGTATCAGCAGAAGGCAGTAACTATATCTGATCTCGCTATGATTCCGGCAAGATTTGAATTTTTATCTAAAACAGGAACCCTGTTGATCTTGTATGATTCAAAAATAGTTGCAACATCCATAATAGATAGGGATTTCTCAACAGTTACTGGAGGCGATGACATTATATCTTTTACGCAAAGATGTTTTAGATTAGTTGCGATGCAGCCTCGCACTTCCAGACATTTGGCAATAATATTCATGAATGAGATGTTCTCTCCATATACCATTTTTCTCAAGAAATCCTTTTCAGAAATGATTCCTGACAGATTTTTTTTATCATCCATGACCGGAAGACCAGAAATATTATTGTTTGCCATTATTTTTGCCGCATCCAGAAGAGTTGTCTGTTCAGTTACAGTGACTACAGTCGTTGTCATCACATCTTCTGCTTTAATGGAGTTTTTTAATCGCTCCAGAGCATGTTTTGATGCGATCAGATAAATCTCCTTGAAATCTGACGGGGTAATATCCAGATAGCCGGTAATATTTTTCATGGCCTCAACAATATCATCATCAGTAAAACCCATGGTGCATTGTTTCAGTGTGTTGTTTCGCATAATCCTCCTAAACCGGCGTGGCAACATTTTAGCCGTATGCCGCATTTTGCCATTCCGGATAACAGACATGTCAGGCCACCTGACACAGCAAAACATGAAAGTCTGAAAAATTATCAAAGAAGGGACTTTCATATCAAATGAACGGCAAAATGCGTTCTCACG
>JADFYT010000199.1 GCA_015232935.1 Desulfamplus sp. | reverse complement strand
CTGGAATTCGCCTCAGGGAACGCTTTCTACCGACAGCACCTTCACCACTTCCAAACTGTCGGTCGGCATTCATAATGTGACTTTAGTGGTGATAGACAGCAATGGAGATAAAGGATACGCCGATGTAACTATAACAGTCCAGCCCAGTAACCCCACCATAAAGATTACCAGCCCTCTTAATGGCTCTTCATACAGTTATAACACTCCGCTTGTCACAACGACAGGAGACTATGTTCTCTTTGAAGCCACAGCCGCCGATGCTCAGGATCTTGATCCTGACGATATTAAAATAACATGGAGATCAAGCATTGATCAGGAATTCGGTTCCGGAAGCAGTGTAAGCCCTGTTACTCTTTCTGCAGGCAGCCACCTGATTACGGCAACAGCAACAGACACCGACGGAGATACGGCTACTGATTCTATTTCAATTACAGTAAAAAACCAGCCGCCTGTTGCCTCAATTTCCCTGCCTTCTGATAATGCATCTTTTGCCTTTGGTGATCTTGTCACGTTTATGGGCAGTGCTACAGACCCTGAACAGGGCAAACTTACAGGAGATGCTCTGGTCTGGACTTCGAGTCAGGGGGACCTGATCGGCAAAGGAGAGGTTGTAGCTTCAAATTCGCTTAAAAGCGGCATAAACATAATTACCTTGACAGTTACGGACAGCAGCGGAGCCCAGGATACCGCATCTATTACCATAACTGTTGGCAATGCCCCTCCGCGGGCAGAAATAACATCTCCTGCAGATGGTGCTGCCTTTGCTTTTCGGGAAACAATCACATTCAAGGGAACCGGCGTTGACAGCGAAGACGGGAATCTTCCCGTATCAAGCCTTGTATGGACATCATCAAGCAGCTCAGTTGCTTTGGGTGAGGGAACATCATTATCTGTGAATAATTTGCCAAGTGGTACTCATACCATAACATTGACCGTTACGGATTCTGAAGGTGCAACGGCAAAAGACCAGATAGTGGTTGTGGTTGGCAATACGGTTCCGATTCCTGTAATAACAGCTCCTGCCAATAACAGCTCTCACTCTTTCGGTCGTGTTGTTGCTTTTTCAGGAACTGCGTCAGATGCAGAGGATGGTCCTTTGACGGGAAAAAGCCTTTCCTGGTCATCTGACAAAGACGGAGTGCTGGGTTCAGGGGAGTCATTTTCCACAACCAAACTCTCGATCAATACTCATGTGATAACATTGACAGCCACAGACAATGCGGGGCTTAAAGGGACTACCTCAATAACCGTCACGGTCGGAGACTCTCCTCCTGAGGTACTTATAACATCTCCGGCCAACAAGAGTTCGCACGGAGTTGGCAAGCCGATCACATTTTCAGGAACAGGAACTGATATTGAGGATGGAATTCTGACAGGTGAAAATCTATCCTGGGTTTCAGATCAGGATGGATTTTTGGGATATGGAGCATCTCTTACAAAGTATGACCTTTCAGTCAACACGCATGTCATAACATTGACTGCCAGGGATAGCGGATCACGTACAAGCAGCAAGTCAATTACCATAACGGTTGGAAACGCATCTCCTGCAGCCCTGATAACCTTGCCAGCTGATAACAGCACCCATGCTTTTGGCCAATCAATAGCCTTTACAGGAACCGGAACAGATGCCGAGGATGGCAGCCTTACAGGAAACAGCCTGAAGTGGGAATCGAGCATAGGAGGATTTTTAGGTTACGGAGCAAATATCACCACAGATAAACTTGCGGTTGGTACTCATATAATAACCCTTACAGCAACAGACAGCAAAGGTCTTGCCAATAGCGACACTATTACTGTCAAAATTACCAATACTCCCCCATCAGCAGTAAAGATACTTGCACCATCTGACGGGGCGGCCTTTAATCTAAATGAATCCATACAGTTCAGTGGAGAAGCATCTGACAGCGAAGATGGAGAACTAAAAGGGGATAGTCTTGTCTGGACTTCAAACCGTGTTGCATCACCCCTTGGCAATGGACAGAAGGTTTCGGTTAACAACCTTGCCATCGGGCAGCATCTGATTACCTTGACAGCCACAGACAGCAGCGGTGCATCAGCAAAGACATCTATCTTCGTAACAATCGGGGCTGCCATACTGCCCGAAGTTTCCATTATAGAACCGTCAGATGGATCATCCTTCCATATTAATGACTACATAGAGTTTAAAGGAGAGGCTTCTGACAGCATTGACGGAGCACTTGCCGGAGAGAATCTTGTCTGGACTTCAGATATCGAGACATCACCCCTTGGAACCGGCAATATTCTTAAAATCAACACTCTTCAAATCGGAGAGCACATGATTACACTTACCGCCAAAAACAGCAACAGTGTTGTGGGTATGGATTTTATTGTCATTACAGTTGCAAACCACTCTCCTGTGCCGGTTATCACATCTCCTGCCGATAACGCTGTTTTTGACCAAACAGAGATAATCCGGTTTTCTGGCCATGCAACTGATGTGGAAGATGGTTATGTCACAGGCACATCCCTGACCTGGACATCTGATATTGACGGATATCTTGGAAATGGCGTTAAATTCTCAAAATCACTCTCATATGGAGATCACACCATATCTTTAACCGCAAGGGACAATGACGGAGATATTGCCACGGCTGCAATCCTGCTCAAAATCAATCCTACAGAACAAAACCAGCCTCTGGCTCTTGAAAATATGGATTTTTCACTTCCCCTTGGGCAGTTCGGAGAGTTGACAGTAACCGGAGGACATCCGCCTTATCGTTACTATAAAGAGCTCCCGTATATTGCATCCATTGACATAGCTGGCAGAAAAATTAAAATTCTTCCCAAAAGCATGGGCAAAACCACATTTAAAATTGTAGATCACTATAACAATACAAAAATTTTAAGCCTGACAGTAACAGACTCTTTACAAAATCTTCCTCTTGCTAATGCTGGAAATGATCAGAAGGTTGTTGCGGGAACCGGTGTAGTGCTGGATGGAAGATCATCTCTTCCGGGCAGTAACGGCATTGTTTCATGGGGCTGGATTCAAGTGGACAGCTATAAAAAGGTGGTGCTGTCAGATGTGTTATCCTCAAGGACAACCTTTGTCGCACCTTCTGTGGAAGAACTTAGGTCTGGCAGCGGTTTGCCCGGCTCTGCCCAGGCACTTCCTCCGGAAGGAGATTCCGGTTCTGTAACACTTGACTTCAGACTCACAGTTACAGACAAGAACGGCAATAGCTCCTCTGATGATGTAAGCATTGAAATCTCTGACAATGGTATTAATGGATATCCCGCGGGAGTTACCTCTTTTTATACGATTGACCGGCAGAATAATCTTGGAATGAGAATTTCGGGCGATGGACAGCTTGTCCATATCAATCCACAGGCACCCGAATTTATCAGGGAGAATGTAAACAGACCTGAAAATATGATTTATGGTCTTGTCGATCTGAACGTCAGGGTTGAACATGGTCAGAGTGTCAACATGATTGTCTATTTCCCGCAGCCTCTGTCAGAGGATTACATGGCTTATAAATACAGTCCTGCCAGAGGATGGTATTCATATTCTGACTATATCACTTTCTCGTCAGACCGGAGCAAGGCATATCTGATGTTGACTGATGGCGGCCCGGGAGATGATGATGATCTGGTTGATGGCATTATCAGTGATCCGCTTGCTTTTGGCACAAAGTCAAAATCTCCGGTTGATCCAGACACTCCTTCTGACGGCGGTGGCGGTGGAGGAGGAGGGTGTTTTATTTCAACGCTTTTTGAATGACAATAATCTCATAATGATTTTATGGATGAATTGAAACAAGGTGGCCTTTTATGCGTATAGGACACCGGAAAGAAGTATATGACAAAAACAAGAGATAAAAAAGCTGTTGCCCTGAGATACAATACTGAACTGGAATCAGTTCCAAAGGTTGTAGCCAAGGGCAGCGGCAGGGTTGCCGAAAATATAATAGAGCTTGCAAAAGAGCACGGCATTCCTGTGCAGAGCGATCCTGATCTTGTTCAGGTACTGTCCACACTTAAAATCAATGAAGAGATTCCCCCGTCGCTTTATATCGCAGTTGCAGAGCTGCTTGCCTTTGTCTATTCTCTTAACTCCAAAAAAAAGTAGAGCCGGATTTGTCGGCATAGGCCATTTTAAACGGAATCTATGTCGATACCTTTTTCTTTCAATATTTTAAGATATTTTTCCTTTCCCTGCTGAGCCTTCTCTTTTTCCCTCCTTTCTTTCTCTTTTTCTCTCTGAGCCTTTTTCAAATCCCTTTTTGCGTCTTTAAGCATGGATTTCCATGTGTTGAGAGTGAACTCCTCATCCAGTCTGCTCTGGTATAGCAGAAAACGCTTTTCGTCTTTTGAAAAATCTTTTAGTGTTTTCATGGCCTGTATCATCTCCTTTGTCTGCAAAGTTTCGGGCAGTTGTTCATCATCATGGTTTTGAGCCTGTTTGAAGAAATATAGCCATCTGTCTTTTTCGCTGGTTATCCGGTCAGTTTCATTGAACATGGGCAACTGAAGAATATGGATGGTCATCTGGTCAGAAAGCTCTATTTTGTCATGAGCATCATATGGCCGGAAGGTCAGATGGTAAGCCTCGGTATCAGGAAAGACCGGTGTATCCATAATCCATATCGAGAAGACGGGCTTTAGCTTTCTATAGTGCTGTCCCTTCTGACTTTCATTCATATATCTCCTGACGGGTTTTATCATTCTTTTATTTGTCTGTAGAAAACCACGTCCTTTGGGCGTGGTCAAAGGTGTTCGGCTCCGCCTGAAAAGTGTTTTTAAA
>JADFYT010000198.1 GCA_015232935.1 Desulfamplus sp. | reverse complement strand
CGATTATCTGGCAAGTAATCGCCAGGAGGTCAAGGAGTTTGTTCATGGACTCATGCTGGCAGAACAGGCGATCAGGCCCCTGTTTAAAAACAGAGCCCAGAACATTGGCGATTATAAGGAGGTTGTTACAGCAGGTGCCCGGATTCTTTTTGACAGCAGACAGGCCACAGCAGATGCCGAAGCTCTTTATGGCGATGTAGAGTTCGCGGGATTCAAGGGAAATGTGGAGTTTTTCGGAAATACCAACTGGTCAAGAAATATGGCAAACCTGAACAAGGAGATTGGCAGATCATTTGCAGCCATTGGCTTGATCTCTTCCTCTGTGCCGGTTGATCATGCCATGTGGGATTACAACGATATGAAAACCGGTCTTGCCGGTATATCCGATATTGCTGTCCCAAGGTTCAAGTCTGATGAGGTTGCAAGGGTTGTGGCAAAAAAACAGTCGCTTGGAACTCTTGATGAGGGTGAGTTGTTCAGCTTTGAGATCAATTTTGATCCAAATCAGAAGGAGTTCTCAGATGATCTTTATTCTGCACAGTTTGCAAAGGTGGTCGAGCTTGCTGCCACATACGGCGGTGCCATCATAACGGTTGAGGGTCACAGCGACCCTTTGAAGTATAATAAAATGGAGAGTCAGGGGGCAAATGCCGTGGAGCTCAAACGGGTAAAGCAGGCAGCAAGAAATTTGAGCTTGAGCCGTGCACTTGCCGTCAGAAACAGCATTCAGTCATTCGCAGGCACAAGGGCTGTCCCGCTTGATGACAGTCAGCTTACTGTGGTGGGTCATGGAATCACCATGCCCAAATATCCCTCTCCGTCAACCAAAGGAGAGTGGTTGCAGAACATGAGGGTTGTTTTCAGGATTATTCAGGTTGAAGCTGAAGAGTCTGTTTTTGAACCACTTGACTGACGGAGGCACAAATGAAGAATATATCTGTTTATATAGCTTTTAAAATAACAGTGTACATAATGACAGTGGCCTTCACGGTGTTATATTTTACAGGATGTGGGGATAACAGTGATGCTCCCCCTTCAGCTTCATCTTCTTTTGAGACCAGTACCAGTAGTTCCCCACAGGTCAATATCGACTCCCGGCAGACCGGTTCCGATTTGCGACAGGCGGGCATTTCTTCAGACCAGTCCGATGTCAATACCTTGCGTAAATCTCTACTGGAGTGGCCGTTTATTGATGCACGTGATGACGCAACAGAACTTTTGGCACCTCTTGTCAAAGAGCAGTCAGGAACGGCCATGACGAAAGATCTATTGAAAGAGGAGAAAGATGCTTTGAAAGAGGATGCATCTATCGCAAATAATCTGATCGCAAGGAATTTTCTTCTTATATTTGACGGTTCCGGCAGCATGGCCGAACTGGAGTGCGGTGCGGGAAGAAGGAAGATTGAGGTGGCAAAGGAGGCTGTTACTGAATGGGCAAAAACAGTTCCTGACGATGCCAATCTCGGGCTGGTAGCTTTTTACCATAAAATGTGGGCGGAACTTGACCTTGGGCCTGCTGTGGATCAAAGAGATCTGTTTTCTCAACAGATCGAAAAACTTTGGGCAAGTGCCAGCACACCTCTTGCAGAGGCGTTGGAGAAAGCCTATGAAAAGCTGACCCTGGCCGGCAGAAAACAGCTTGGATATGGCGAATATACCATAGTCGTTGTCACAGACGGGATTGCTGATGATCCTGAATTCCTCCATGAATATATAAACAGAATACTTGCTGAATCTCCGGTAAATATTTATACAATAGGATTTTGCATCGGAGAGAGCCATTCGCTTAATCAGCCAGGAAGAACAACTTACAGATCAGCCGATAATCCTGATGAGTTGAAAAAGGGATTGAGCCAGATCCTTGCGGAGTCGGAGTCGTTTGATGAAACACAAATGAAACACAAATGAGGAGTCTGCCCATGAAATTTGCATACGGCTCAAGCGACTTTAAAAGCATGGTGACAGAGGGTTATTATTACTGCGACAGAACATCAAGGATTCCTCTGCTTGAAAATGCCAGATCCCAGCTTTTTATCCGCCCTCGGCGTTTTGGCAAGAGCCTTCTTCTGTCCATGCTTGAAAATTATTATGATGTTTCAAAAAAAGATGAGTTTGATCGCATGTTCGGCCATCTTGCAATCGGAAAAAATCCCACCCGGCTGAGAAACTCCTGCTTTATCCTGAAACTTGATTTTTCCTGTGTTGATCCGACAGGCAGTGCTGATGATATAAGAAGATCTTTGTTTAATCATATAAATGTCTCTATTGAAGGCTTGATAAGTTTTTATAGACACAAAGGATTTGAATTGCCTGAAATCGTAGTTGAAAGAGAGGATGCTTTATATTCCCTTCAATCTTTAGCCAATGCCGTTAAATCAACACCTTATCCCGTATATCTTCTGATTGACGAGTACGACAACTTTGCCAACACGGTGATGATGGGAGTTCAAAGATCAGAATTTGTAAAAGAGACGAAAAGTGATGGCACCATAACAAAACATGACACAAGAGCAGAGCAGCGATACCAGTCTTTAGTGCATGAACAGGGGCCATTGCGGACATTTTTTAAAACTGTCAAGGCCCTGACTTCATCAGATATGTTTGACCGCGTATTTATTACAGGCGTATCTCCAGTTGTAATGAGCGATATTACAAGCGGGTACAATGTTGCGGACAACATCTATTTTGAACCAGAATTCAATAATTTATGTGGTTTTACCGAGGTTGAAATTAAATCTGTTATCACGCAAATTGTTCAAAACTGTAGATTGGAAGAGAAAAAAATCAGCGAAGCTGTAGAGTTGATGCAAATCTATTATAATGGCTACAGATTCTGCCATACAGTTGATGAATATGTTTATAATCCAACTTTATCTCTCTATTTTTTCAAAAATTTTCAAAAATCCTGCCTTTATCCACGAAAGATGCTTGATGCCAATCTTGCGGCTGATGAATCCAAGCTGGAATATATAGCAAAAATTCCTGATGGCAGAGAGCTTCTTATGAATCTGGTCGAAAAAGAGCATAAGGTTGTCATATCCGAAATTCAGGATCGGTTTGGAATTCAGCAGATGCTTAACGATTCATCAAAAGATCAAACCTTTCTTGTTTCATTCCTCTACTTTTTTGGTGTCCTTACTATTTCCGAAGATACTGAGTCCTTGAAGAGCACCCTCAAAGTTCCGAATATGGTAATGAAAAGCCTTTATGTAGATCGAATCTGCAAAATGCTTCTTCCGTTTCCTTCTGTAAGAGATGAAGGCAAACTTGCAGCTGAAAAGCTGTATCAGGAAGGCGACATTGAGCCTTTGTGCAGATTCATGGAGGAGAAGTATTTCAGGGTATTTCACAACCGTGACTACAGATGGGCAAACGAACTTACCGTCAAGACAGCTTTTTTGACACTTTTGTACAATGACCTTTTGTATATCATGGATTCCGAGCCATCTATTGACCGGAAATATGCGGATCTGACAATGATTATCAGGCCTGACAAGCGGCATGGAAAGCTGTTTGATGTTCTGCTTGAGTTCAAGTTTGTCTCGCTCAAAGATGCGAAGTTGAACGGAGAACAGGTAAAAAAACTCACAAAACAAGAGTTGGCATCGCTTCCTGCCGTGGTGGAACAGTTGGAGGAAGGTGCAGATCAGGTAGCGGAATATGGCAAAAAACTTGAAGCAAAATATGGAAACCTGAGGTTACAGAAATTTGTGGTGGTGGCATTGGGTTTTGAGAGGGTCTGTTTCAGGAAGGCATGATGAAAAAAAACATAACAGGAGCCATAGTTGTTTTTGCCCTGATAACTTTAGGGGCTGTGGCAGTTAAAATGTTGACGCCGCTTATGGAGTCAAGCCGGCAGAAGGTCACAAGCGACGCTGTCAGGATAAAGGGCAGGATTCGCATCGACATGGACAACTGGATTGGATATTTTCCTTTTCGTTCCAAAGAGATGAAACAGATCCTGCGTCAGGAAGGATATCTTCTGGAGTCCCGTGACGACAATGCGGACTATGAAAAGAGAATGAAACGCCTTGCAGATGAAGATATTGATTTTGCCGTTGCTACAGTGGATTCCTATCTGCTCAATGGCGTCAAGGAGAGCTATCCTGGCACCATTATCATGGTTATTGACGAATCAAAGGGCGGGGACGCGATACTTGCGAGAAAAGACAAGGTACAGGATCTTGATGGATTAAAGGATGATTCTCAGGATAGTGGAGATCTTAAGATTGCTTTTACACCAGCAAGCCCAAGCCACCATCTGGCAAAGGCTGCTTCTGATCACTTTGGACTTGACGCATTTTTTTCCCTTAAAGAGAACATGATAAATACTGGCGGCTCAAAAGAGGCTTGTGACAATCTGCTTGCAGGAACAGCGGATGTAGCGATATGCTGGGAGCCTGATGTTTCAAGAGCATTGTCAGACAATAGAATCATAAAACTTCTTGGCACTGAAGATACCCGGGGACTTATTGTGGATATACTTCTTGTGAATCGTAAATATGCACACAAATACCCTGAAGTTGTCACTCTCTTGATGGACTCTTTTTTTATGCTTCTTAAACGATACAGTCAAGACCCTGAACTTCTGCGTGATCATGTGATGGAAGAGACCGGACTTGACAGGAATGCAGTAAATGCAATGCTCAAGGGTGTGGAGTGGGTCAATTTTAATGCCAACTGCCGTAACTGGTTCGGGATTGCTGCTCCTGTCATGTGATGGAAGAGACCGGACTTGACAGGAATGCAGTAAATGCAATGCTCAAGGGTGTGGAGTGGGTCAATTTTA
>JADFYT010000197.1 GCA_015232935.1 Desulfamplus sp. | reverse complement strand
TAAAGAGACCGTCATTCTTGCCGACAGGCTTAAGGATATTGGCTATGAGTACTCAACTTTGGGAGGTCTCTCCATTTGTATTGATGATATGATTATTCCAGACAGCAAGTGGGATATCATAAGGAAAGCTGAACAAAATGTTCTTGATATCAAACAGCAATATTCCGAAGGTCTCATCACCCAGGGTGAAAAGTATAACAAGGTGGTAGATATCTGGGCAAAAAGTACGGATGACATTGCTGACGCCATGATGGCTGTCATGAAAAAGCCTGGTGGGGCAGATGCAACTGAAGATGTTCTCAATGCAGTTTACATGATGGCAGATTCAGGGGCAAGAGGGAGCAAGGATCAGCTGCGTCAGCTTGCCGGTATGAGAGGGCTTATGGCAAAACCGTCAGGCGAGATCATTGAGAATCCTATTACCGCCTGTTTCCGTGAGGGATTGACTGTTTTGCAGTATTTTATCTCAACCCATGGTGCAAGAAAAGGCCTTGCAGACACAGCTTTAAAGACTGCCAACTCCGGGTATCTTACCCGACGTCTGGCTGATGTTGCCCAGGACTGTACTGTTGCAGAGCATGACTGCGGCACTCTTATGGGAGTGGATGTGGAGTCTCTTCTTGAGGGAGGAGAGGTTATTCAGAGCCTTGGGGAGAGAATTCTTGGCAGGGTTGTTCAAGCTGATGTAATAGACCCCTATAAAAATGAAATAATTGTTAAAAGAGGGGTAGAGCTTAATGAAAGAATGGTTGAAAAGATCGAGGCTGCCGGTGTCACGAGCGTTAGAATAAGGTCGGTACTTACCTGCAAGTCCAGAAACGGAGTCTGTGCAAAGTGTTATGGACGTGATCTGGCACATGGTCAGACCGTAGAAATAGGCCAGGCTGTTGGAATACTTGCTGCACAGTCGATCGGTGAACCTGGAACCCAGCTTACCATGCGTACCTTTCATATTGGAGGAACTGCCAGCCGTAAGGTTGAGGTTGCTGAAATCAAGGCCAGGGTTGCAGGTATCATCAAATTCAATGAAAACCTGGATCTTGCATTGCGAAGAACTGTTGATGAAAACAAGCCAGAGCAGATTGTAATGAATCGAAAAGGCGGGGGATTTGCCATTGTTGGCCCTGAAGGCAGGGAGCGTGCAAAGGAAGAGGTTATTTATGGTGCTACGCTGCTTGTTAAAAACGGTCAAAACGTCGAGGTTGGAGATGTTCTGGCAACCTGGGACCCCTTTACAACTCCGATTATTACCGAAGTCAGCGGTCGGGTACGGTATGCAGACATTGAGGTAGGAAGTACCGTGCAGGAGCAGATTGATCCGGTAACCGGCAAGGCCAGCCGTACAATTATTGAAGCCAAATCATCAGAAATTCGTCCGCAGATTACCATTAAAGACAAGGAGGGAAAGGGAGTTAAGCTGCCTGGAGCCTCATCAGTGGTAAGGTATTTTCTGCCTGTGAATGCCATTCTTATGAAGGATGAAGACGATGAGGTTATGGCCGGAGATGTTATTGCCAAGTTGCCCAGAGCCACAACCAAAACAAAAGACATCACCGGCGGTCTTCCAAGGGTTGCCGAGCTGTTTGAGGTTCGCAAACCTAAAGAACCCAGCATGTTAAGTGAAATAGATGGATATGTTTCTGTTGCCAAGGGAACAAAGGGCAAACAAAAAGTTACTGTTACTCCAACAGATATTGGAGACAAGAAAGAGTATCTGATCCCCAAGGGAAGGCATCTTAGTGTGTATGATGGAGACTATGTCAAAGCAGGAGAGCCTCTGATCGGTGGCAGTGCCAATCCTCAGGATATACTTAATATAAAAGGCGAGGTCGCTCTGGCACGTTACCTTGTGGATGAAGTTCAGGAGGTGTATCGTCTTCAGGGTGTAAGGATCAATGACAAGCATATTGAGGTGATTATAAGCCAGATGATGCGTCGTGTTAAAGTTATTGAAGTTGGAGATACTAATTTCATTCCTGATGAACAGGTTGACCGAGTCAAGTTTGCAGAGGCCAATCGTCAGGTTGTTCTTAAAGGAGGGGAGCCAGCAAGAGGAGAACCATTGATACTTGGTATTACCAAGGCATCACTTGCTACAGACAGTTTTATATCGGCAGCCTCGTTTCAGGAAACTACAAAAGTATTGACCGAAGCAAGTATTCAGGGCAGATATGATGATCTCAGGGGGCTTAAGGAGAATGTCATAATGGGACGTTTGATTCCCGCAGGCACTGGTTTTCCTGGCTACAGAGGAATTGGTATAGATACATTGTCTTGATGCTTGAGCAGAGCACAAGTTCACAAAAAGCTTGACAAATATGGTGGATATATATAATAATCCGCCATTTTGTCGCATAATAAAAATTGAAACAGGTCGTTAAGGAGTTTTATAAGGTATGCCTACCATTAATCAATTAGTAAGAAAGGGAAGGGCTAAAGTTGAAAAAAAACAGGGAACACCTGCTCTTAAGGGTGGTCCCCAGAAAAGAGGCGTTTGTACAAGAGTATATACCTCAACACCAAAAAAACCCAACTCAGCTCTCAGAAAGGTGGCAAGGGTAAGGCTGACTACCGGACTTGAAGTTGCCGCATATATTCCTGGTATGGGACATAATCTCCAGGAGCATTCTGTTGTTCTTGTAAGAGGAGGAAGAGTCAAAGACCTTCCAGGTGTTCGTTATCATATTGTTAGAGGGACTCTTGATACTCTTGGAGTGGAGGACAGAAAGCAAGGAAGATCAAAATACGGAGCTAAACGACCCAAATAACGAGTCTTGGTTCAGATTTTGGTTAGAGCCACAATAGATAGGTATGATGTTGTAATTGATTTTGTTTCAAGATCTATTTATGGCTTTTGTATTCTTAATTCTTTATTCGATTATTTCGCCAATTACACCAGCACCTACAGTACGACCACCTTCCCTGATGGCAAAGCGAAGTTCTTTTTCCATAGCTATCGGTGCAATGAGTTCTGCCGTGATACTTGCATTGTCTCCCGGCATAATCATCTCAACTCCTTCAGCAAGTGACAGAATGCCGGTTACATCGGTTGTCCGGAAAAAAAACTGGGGCCTGTAGCCACTGAAAAACGGGGTATGACGACCACCCTCTTCCTTGCTCAGACAATAAATCTCGGCTCCAAACCTGGTGTGAGGGGTGATTGTACCTGGCTTGGCAACAACCTGACCTCTTTCAACAGCATCTCTTTTGGTTCCGCGAAGAAGAAGCCCTACATTGTCTCCAGCCTGACCTTCATCCAGAAGCTTTCTGAACATCTCTACACCGGTACAGGTCGTCTTGGACGTCTCACGAATACCAACAAGCTCAACCTCATCTCCTGCCTTGATTATTCCTCTCTCAATCCTGCCGGTCACAACGGTACCTCGCCCGGAGATGCTGAATACATCCTCAATGGGCATGAGAAAGTCTTTATCCATGTCTCGCTTGGGCTCTTCTATGTATGAATCCAGAACATTAAGCAGTTCGGTAATACACTTTGCGTCATCTGCATTCGGATCATCACACTCAAGTGCCTTAAGAGCACTTCCACGGACAATAGGTGTATCATCACCAGGAAAATCATACTTGTCCAGAAGCTCTCTTAACTCCATCTCTACAAGCTCTATCAGCTCCTCATCATCAACCATATCACATTTGTTCAAAAACACAACCATGCTCGGAACTCCTACCTGTCGAGCAAGAAGAATATGTTCGCGAGTCTGAGGCATAGGGCCGTCATCAGCACTGACGACAAGTATTGCTCCATCCATCTGGGCAGCACCGGTTATCATGTTTTTGATATAGTCAGCATGGCCGGGACAGTCAACATGAGCATAGTGCCTCTTGTCACTCTCATACTCAACATGAGCAGTAGCAATAGTAATACCACGCTCTCTCTCTTCAGGAGCCTTGTCAATCTCATCAAAGGGAACATATGTCCCATGACCTTTAAGTGCGGCATGCTTGGTAATCGCTGCTGTCAAAGTGGTCTTGCCATGGTCAATGTGGCCTATGGTTCCTATATTCACATGGGGTTTGTTTCTCTGAAACTTCTCTTTTGCCATTTTAAATTACCCTCCCTGAAATATTAACAGGTTTTTTGAAAATATATATATTATAAAACTTACAAAATATCTAAAAGCAAAACTCAACCTAACTGCAATATCCATTTGGAAGAAAACAAACACTCCCAAGCCGATAGGAGTCTTTACAGTAAAAATCCATTCTCAATTTTCATAATCTAAGGATGACCACAATCAGACCAAAAACACTCATTCTACATTACCATCTAAAATGGGCGAATGCCTTATTAGCCTCTGCCATTTTATGGGTATCCTCTTTCTTTTTAACGGCACCACCGCGTTCGTTATATGCATCAAGCAACTCCGCGGCTAATTTATTGGTCATGCCTTTTTCAGAACGTGTCCTGCTAAATTTAAGTAACCATCTTATTGCAAGTGCCGTCTGCCTGGAAGGCTTTATCTCGGTTGGAACCTGATAGGTTGAGCCTCCGACTCTGCGTGACTTTACCTCAACAGAAGGCCTGATATTGTTAATAGCCTTTTCGAAAACATCCAAAGGTGGCTCTCCAATTCTCTTTTCTACCAGCAGCAATGCACCATCAAAAACCTTCTGTGCCGCACTTTTCTTGCCATCCTTCATGACACAATTTACAAACTTTGAAATAAGACGATCTTTTTGTCCGACACCCTTCTGGAGATGCCCTGATACAACCTTTTTTCTTGCCATATATATCCACCAAATCCTTAAAACCGATTCAAAGATCAAAAGAATAACTCATCCA
>JADFYT010000196.1 GCA_015232935.1 Desulfamplus sp. | reverse complement strand
CATGGATGATCGCAAGGCCCATTCCTGTTCCTTTGCCAATCTCTTTTGTTGTAAAGTATGGATTGAATATCTTGTCGATAACATCTGGCCCTATACCCTGTCCTGTATCTGACACAGAAAATTGAATGTACTTGCCCGGATTGACCTTCAAAAGCATTCTTGACAGGTCAGCAGGCTCAATAGATATGTTTTTCAGGGTGACAGACAGAATTCCGCCTGTATTTTCCATGGCATGATAGGCATTTGTACAAAGGTTCATAAGAATCTGGTGAATCTGGGTCGGGACAGCCAGAATAATGGAGGTTTTAGGATCTATGTTTTTGACTATGCTTATCGTGGTCGGGATTGAAGATCTGAGCATTTTCAATCCCTCGTTTATCAATGGATGTATATTTATCGGTATCCGCTCGCTTTTGGCCTGACGACTGAAAGCAAGGATCTGCTTTACCAGATCTTTTGCCCTGTTTGCCGCGATCAAGACCTGTTCAAGATCTTCTTGAAATTGTGACCCGGGAGGAGCGTCTTCCTTTGCCATTTCGGTATAACCAAGTATGGCACTCAATATGTTGTTGAAGTCATGGGCTATTCCTCCGGCAAGTGTCCCTATCGCCTCCATTTTTTGAGCATGAACAAGCTGTTCCTGAAGTTTTAGTTTTTCCTCATGCATTTTTATGCGTTCAGTAACATCATAAGTCAGAGAGTATATAAGTGCTCTGCCTCGCACCTCAATCTTGCCGCTATAAACCTCAACATCCCTGATTGTTCCGTCAGCACACTTGTGCCTGAAAAGAAAATGGTTCCGATTTTCTGTGGAAGCAGCCCTGATTTCCGCAGAGATCTCTTTGGGTGACAATATGTTGATCTGGTCTATCTTTTTTGCGGTCAGCTCTTCTCTTGACCAGCCATAAAAAAGAGAGGCTGCGGGATTTGCATCAACAATCTGCCCATTATCCGGATCTGTCAGCAATATTGCCACATTATTGTTTTCAAACAGGCTTCTGTAGCGATTTTCACTCTCTATCAAGGCATCATGCTCTTGTGTCAGTTGCCTGTTGTAAAAAGCGTTTTCAATTATAGAGGGCAGCTTGAACAGATATCCTCTGTTTTTTGTCACATAATCAAAAGCTCCCAATTTTAACGCATTGACAGCTATCTCTTCATCTCCCTTGCCAGTAACAAGGATTACGGGAATTTTTGAATATTTTGACAGGCGAATCCGCCTTAATACTTCCAGAGCGTTTTCCTGTGGCAGCCTGTAGTCAAGCAATAAAACATCATAATTAAAAAGCATGCTGGTATTGTCGAGCATCTCATAAAATTTATTGATGCTGTAAACAGGTTCCAGGGTTATATGCACGGCATGTTTTTTAAGATGCCGGCTGGTCAGATCAATATCTGCGTGGTTGTGTTCAATATAAAGCACCCTTAAATTGGAAATTTTTCGTTCATTTCCCTTTCGATAGGAGTCAAGAGCACTCTCAAGCAGCAGCGGCAGACTCTCCAGATACCCTTTTTTTTTGATTATATAATCGTCAGCACCCGATTTTAAGGCTGATACGGCTGACTCCTCATCTCCCTGGCCGGTCAGAATGACCACGGCAACCGGAATGGAGTGACTTCTTATATATGACAGAAGAGCTATGCCGTCCCCGTCCTGAAGTTGCATGTCGGAAAGCACCAGATCATAATCTGAAAAATTTGAATCCTTGATCTTGTTGAGAGCAGCGGCCTGAGACAATACTGTATCCACCTTGATGTGGGGAGCATTCTTTTTCAGATGCCACAAAGTCAGGTCAATATCCATCTGATTGTCTTCTACATAAAGAATTTTCATTATTCCTGCTTTTTTATTCCTGCTTTTTCTGGTTGCGTTTTTTTAAAAACTGTAATTGTGGGGATTTTCATTCTTCGTTGTGTCCGCCAGGGCATGGGCGTTATCTTGGAAGAACGCTGGTCGCCAACCAGTAAATCTCGATCTCGGTTGCCACTGCTATAAACTTCTCAAAGTCAACCGGCTTGACTATATATGAGTTGGCTCCCAGCTTGTATGCGGTTTCTATATCCCTGTCTTCTGATGACGAGGTCAAAACGACAACAGGTATAACCTTGTATTCAGAGTGCTCCTTGATGTTGCGCAGAACCTCGAGTCCATCTATTTTAGGAAGTTTTAAATCCAGCAGGATGATTAGTGGCAAGGGCTCTCCAGCATCCCAGCGGGAAATCCAGCCGATTGCCTCCTCACCATCTCTTGCGATCTCTATAGGGTTCATAAGTCTTCGCTTCCTGAAGGCTCTTCTGGTCAGGTCAATATCCAGAGGATTGTCTTCCACAAGAAGAATTGGCTTGTTGCTGTCAATACTGTTTTTCATTTGTTTAACCTCATCCCTGTTTTCAGGGTATTTTTCAAAAAAATGCAAACCGTTTGTGATGTGATATGAAGGATGCCAGACCTTCACATAAAAACTCAAGAAAGCCTTCATTACTATGAACGTTTGGGGATCTGAACATGAAAAACAGCACCTTTGCCAGCTTCACTTTCAGCCCAGATTTTCCCGGCCATTCTGTTTACAGCCTTTTTGACAATAGCAAGACCTACCCCTGTGCCGGGATAGTCTTCAGAGCGATGCAGCCGCTGAAAAATGCCGAAAATACGCTGCTGGTATTTTGGATCAAATCCGATTCCATTATCTTCTACCGAGATTATCCAGGAGTCAGAAGTCTCTTTCCCTTTAATTTTAATGACCGGACTTGATTTGTTACAGGTAAACTTTATGGCATTGTCCAACAAATTGCCAAGTATCTGACGGATGCTCTCCCGGTCACAAAAAACAGTCTGAAAAGGTATCAAGTTAATCACTTCAATATGCCTCTGTGCCAGATCCTGCTCTCTTTCATTAAAGAGCATATCAATCAAGGAAATAAGGTCAACCGAAACAGGCTGAATATCACGGCGTTCCATTCGGGAATATGATAGCAGATCTTCGATGAGCTGGTTCATTTGTTGAGTCGAACTAAGAACATTATTTAAAAAATGGCGACCGTCATCATCCAGTTTATCCTGATATTCATCAAGAAGCAGACGGCTGTAGCCATCAATACCTCTCAAGGGAGCCTTGAGATCATGGCTAACAGAATAGGTAAATGTCTCAAGCTCCTTGTTTTTAGCCTCAAGAGCCTCTGTACGCTCCTTGACCATCTCCTCAAGATGCTCGCGATGCCTTTTCAGCTTGTTTTCAGCTTCGATACGGCTTGTAATATCAAGACCCAGGGACAATATCGCTTTTATGCTGCCGTCAGCGTTATGCAGTATGGCATTGTTCCATTCGCACCAGATTATTTTACCATCTTTTGTGATATTCCGGCTGATAATATTGGGCTTGATTGTTTCATTGGCAACATCCTTGACAGCCAGTTTAGTGGATTCAAGATGCTCATCAGGGACAATAACATCTAAAAATGATTTGTTAATAACCTCCTGACGCACCCATCCAAACATTTTTGAAGCCTGATCATTCCACTCTATAATCCGGCAACCCGTGTCCCATAAAATCAATGCCAGCGGAGCTATCTCATAAACAGTACGAAAACGCTCCTCACTCTCTTTGAGTGCCTTTTTTGATCTTTTTTGCCTTGTAATATCATTAAAAGTGGCGACAAGCATTCCAGGAAGAAAAGTCGCGTATATTTCACAGACACGGACTGAACCATCGCTGCATGTAATCATATACTCACCGGTATTGATCGGATGAATCGACTCGCCGCTCTTTTCCAGAAAGGGTTGCCATCTCTCGACTGCTTTGCTTCTGTACACAGGATCAGGATAGGCCATCTCATACCACTCCGGTACTGTGGTTGCGACATGTCCGAACAGGGCGATAGCACTGTTGCTCCAGAAGATAATCTTGTTATCCTCTCTGTCGGCAATGGCAACCGGGAAAGGGGTCGCATTGAGGACAGCACGAAGTTTTCTTTCGCTCTCGCGAATGGTCTCCTCTGTCCGCTTGCGCTCTGACAAATCCATATTTGTGCCTGTTACGCGAACCGGGTCACCTTTTTTGTCCCTTGTGATAAATCCGCGTGAAAGCACCGGTATGTAACTGCCATTTCTATGCCGCAGCCGAAACTCGACCTCGTAGCTGTCCTGATTGTTCTTGAGAGCCCTCTTGAACAGAGTGGTTACCCGCTCCTTGTCATCAGGGTGCATCAGTCTTTCCCAAAGCCCTGAATCGTTTGCAAGTTCTCCAGAGATATAACCAAGCTGTTGGAACCACTGAGGAGAATAATAAATATCATCACTCACTAAATCCCAATCCCAGGGTGCGTCATTGGAGCCTTTGATGATCAAATTCAACCTCTCCTCGCTTTTCCCTAATGCATCTTCCGCTCTCCTGCGTTCATCTATCTCATGTTTAAGCCTTACATTGGACAGGCTGATTTTAGAAATATAGGTCGCAAATTTCGCTAAAAAATCCATTAAACGGTCAACTTTTTCACGGCTGTATCTTGGAATTTTTCTGAATGCCTTTATGTAGGACTCTTTGTCAAACCCGTATTTTTCAGCCTGCCTTATAAAAAATCCTTCATCTACCTGCTCATCATCATAAAAAAATTGTCCTGTATATATGTTTCCTAAATGCTTTGCTCCAACAAATAGCGGAGTCACAACATCTGTCAGTCCGTTTTTGCATTTATAATCCACATACTCGCCAGGCTTTATGCTTTTTGCCAAAAGAAGATCACTCTCCTTGCAGTTTTGACTTGTTTGAGGGTTTAACCTGTGAAATTTTGTGCATATTTCCTGCCATCCCGTA
>JADFYT010000195.1 GCA_015232935.1 Desulfamplus sp. | reverse complement strand
AAGTCATGAGGATAAACGGTGATCCTGACAACGGAGTCCAGTCTGTTGAAATAGCCGGTCAGTCCGGCAAGGCCACTAAAACTACCCTTCCTTGTGATATGGTTATACTCGCCGCGGGTGTTCGCCCTAATTCCGGGCTTGCGGTTGAAGCGGGTCTTGCGGTTGGAAGAAACAGAGGTATTCTGGTAAACAGATGTATGCAGACCACAGATCCTGATATATATGCCGGCGGAGATTGTGCCGAGTTTGCAAATTTAGTCAGCGGACTGGATTGTGTGGTGCCTTTAGGTTCACTTGCCAACCGGCAGGGACGCGTCATAGCCACTAACATCAACGGAGGTAATGAGCAGTTTCCAGGAAGTGTTGGAACATTTTGTATCAAGGTCTTTGATATGGGGGTTGCCAAGGCTGGATTGACTTTCGCACAGGCTCAGGCTGCCGGCTTTGACCCTGTGCAGGCTGTTGTCGCACAGTCTGATCGTGCTCATTTTTTCCCTGATGCCGAGTTTATGTTCATGAAGCTGATAGCAGACAGAAAAACCAGAACTGTTCTGGGTGTAGAGGCTGCAGGCCCTCAGGGTGATGCGGTAAAGGCAAGAGTGGATGCTGTTGCACCGTTGTTGAAATTCGGGGTTGATGTAAGCGAGATCTGCAATCTTGAAGTAAGCTACTCTCCGCCTTACGCCTCGGCCATGGATGTTGTCAACAATGCCGGCAATGTTCTTGATAATACTTTAAATGGAAGTCTCAGGGCAATTGACACCTTTGAGTTTGTCGAGCTTCTAAAACAGGGCGATATAAATGTTCTGGATGTCAGAAGCTCTGTACAGGCAGCCCCGTTTGTCCAAAAATATCCTGAACAGTGGATCAATATTCCTCAAGATGAGCTCAGAGAGAGATTGGGCGAAATTACGACAAAGTTGTCCGGGAAAATTGCTGAAAATTCACCTTTGTATATTATATGTGGAACTGGCCCGCGCTCCTATGAGGCTCAGGTGTTTCTTGACAGCAAAGGGATCTCCAGCACCAGAAATGTTCAGGGGGGCTATGGAATGGTTCTTGCCATTCATCCTCCTTTGATTTAGAGAACAAAGTATCGGCACAGAGATCTTCTCTTTGCCGATACGCCTGAATAGCCTGTAAATCATTGTTTTTTGCAAAAGGAGTGATATCGTTTATGTTCTTTTCGTTGATAGAAAAGCGAAGAAGTATCAGAAAATTCAAGCCCATACCTGTTGAACAGGAAAAAATTGACAAAATAGTCGAGACTGCCTTAAGATCACCATCTTCAAGAGGCTTTAATCCATGGTGCTTTATTGTTGTTGATCAGCCAGAGCTTCTTGAAAAATTATCCAGGGCAAAGCCTCACGGCTCATCTTTTTTAAAAGGAGCCCCTCTTGGCATTGTGGTCTGTGCAGATGAAAATAAAACAGATGTCTGGGTTGAGGATGCGTCAATTGCCACCATTTTCATTCAACTTGCGGCCCAGGCACTTGATCTTGGAAGCTGCTGGATACAGATCCGCAAGAGGCATCACGATGACAGGATTACAGCAGAGTCCTATATCAGGACACTTCTTGATATACCGGAAAATTTTAAGGTTGAATCCATGGTTGCAGTAGGCTATCCTGATGAATACAAGTCTGCCCATTCCAAAGAATCACTTGAGAAGGGAAAAGTGTTTTTAAATCAATTTGGGAAATAAGGTACGTTAAACTGGAACTTCAACATAGAATAATACGTCTGATTCAACGCAATGATACAGAACTGCCAAGTCTTCCTGTAGTGGTGAATAAAATTCTGGATGCGGCTTCGGATGAGAGTACCACAACCGAAGATCTTGCGGAGATTATCAGCTATGACCAGGGGATGACTAATAAGCTTCTTAGACTCTCCAACTCAATTTATTACGGGCAGAGAAATCAGGTTGACAGTGTGAAAAGAGCGATTGCAGTGATAGGATTTGATGAAATCATCGGGATTGCCCTTGGGATGAATGTTCTGTCTTCTCTGACAGGCAAGGATTCAGGATTGAGCCTTGACATGAAAGCACTTTGGATTCACTGCATTGGTTGTGCAACCGCTGCAAAGGAGATAGCCGCAAGAATCAATCCGGAAATTTCAGGCAAGATTTTTATCCCGGGTCTTCTTCATGATATGGGCAAGGTAATTCTTGCTGTATATTTCAAGGATGAATACCGTCAGGTACGTGCCCTTGCAATGGAGCGTCAGCAGCCCCTGTTCCGTGTTGAGCGAACTGTATTTGATCTGGATCATGCGGTACTGTCAGGGCTTTTGATGAAACGATGGCAATTTCCTGATCATATCCTGTATCCAAGCAGATATCATCACAATCCATCTGCCTGCCCTCCTGCATATCGGGAGTATGCCCTGATCATAAACCTTGCGAACTATCTGTGCCACAAGGCAAACATCGGCCACAGTGGCAACCCCATGTCAGTTGCGGTTAAAAACTCAACCCGCAAGGCCGGAATAAACGAGGTCGCACTTAAACTTATACTTGACCAGCTTCGCCTCAAACAGGAAGAGATAAAAATATTTTTTGATATTACAACAGATTAGAACTCCTGCAGAACTTGCTTTTCATCAAATACAATCAAGGATCAAAATCCGGTTTCGCAGGAAGCCTATATTTTTCCAGACAATCAAACTGGCACAAGTGCTGCCTGAACCCACGAATACAGGGTGTGCGTAACCAGAATGCTTTTCTGGAAATCCGTATTGAAAATTTCTACTGTAAACAAGGAGTGTAATAATGTCTGCTCATGCCTTCTCGGTCTATGATATAATCAAAAGAAACGCCCTTCTCTTTCCTGATAAAACCGCCATTGTTGATGGTGAAAAAAACATGACCTTTCAGGATTTACTTATCCATGTCAACTCTCTTGCCTCAGCTCTTGACTGCTGTGGTATCAAGCCTCGCCAAAGCATTGCCATTCTTTCAATGAACCGGATAGAGTACCTTGTACTTTATGGTGCCGCCGCTGCTGTTGGAGCCATGCTCCTGCCTTTGAACTGGCGTCTTTCAACAGATGAGTTGGCATATATACTGAAGGATTCAGGTTCCGGGTTTCTTTTTTTTGATTCATCCCAACAAAAACAGGCTTACGCGTTAAAAGAGTCATCAGGATTTGATGGCAAGCTGATATTTTTTGATGATCATAATTATGATCACAATTATAAAGAATCACAGTATGACATTGATCCATTTACAAAAGGTCAAGCTGCTATTGATGCCTTTTCAGAAGATAAAGCTGGTATTGATACTGAGACACTTGAAAAAGACAAAGATTTGATAAATGCAAAAATGTTGAATTACAGTGAGCTTGTCCAAGGACGCAATAAATTTATTCAAGGAAACACCAAATCTTCAACAGGTATTGCATCTTCTCCTGAAATCAAGAGCTTTGCGACAGATAAAAGGTTCCAGATCGATACAGATGATATTTTTGCCCTTATCTACACAGCGGCTGTTGCGGGCAAACCTCGAGGAGCCGCTCTTTCCCACAGCAACATAATCGCGGGTAATATGCAGACCTGCCTTACCATGAACATTGGCAAGGATGATGCTTATCTTAACATGCTGCCTCTTTTCCATATCACGGGGATGAATCTGTCTCTTGCGGTTATGCACATGGGTGGCAAGAATGTCATAATGGAGAAATTCGATGCACAACAAGCACTTGCAATGGTTGAAAAGGAAAAAATAACTTTGATGGCAAGTTTCCCCCCCATTCTGACCACGCTTATGGATGAGATCGACAGAGGCAAACCCGGGGCTGGTGAGAGAGGCACAGATAAAAACATAGATTCGTGTAAAGAAAAAATGCCTGAACCATCTACTTGCGAAGCTAAAGCAGAGAGCCGTAAATTCTCTTATGACCTCTCGTCATTGAAAAATACAGTGGGAATAGATTCGCCGGATAACATCCTTAAATTCAGGGAGAAAACTTCAAGTAGTTTCTGGGTACTGTATGGACAGAGCGAGACATCAGGATTCGTGACTTTGTCTGACTCATCCGAGTCACCGGGGTCTGCCGGTCGGCAATGTTGTATCTCTGATATGGCCATTGTTGATGAAAACGACGTGATTCTTCCATCCGGGCAGAGTGGTGAAATAGCTGTTCGCGGGCATCTTGTGTTTCAGGGGTTCTGGAGAGGTGGATATAAAAGCTGTGAAAAGGAGAGTGGCGGGACAGATCATAAAGGATACGATACCAGCTCCATACGCAACGGATGGCATCACACAGGAGATACAGGGCATATTGACTCTGACGGTTATCTCTGGTTTGAGGGTCGAAAACCTGAAAAGGAGCTGATCAAGCCTGGTGGAGAAAATGTCTATCCTGCCGAGGTCGAATCTGTAGTGCTTGCACATCCTGATATTGAACAGACATGTGTAATTGGCGTTCCTGACCCCAAGTTCGGAGAGGGGGTAAAGGCCGTCTGTGTCAGAAAGGGTGGCTCTGATCTGTCTGAAAGAGACTTGATTGAATTTGTCGGTGCACGTATTGCCCGTTATAAAAAGCCTGGCTATGTCGCGTTTATTGATACCATGCCCAGCAAAGCTGACGGCTCGGTTGATCGAATGAAGGTCAAAGAGCTTTATGGCAGGTAAGAAGTATCTTTCTGGCAGACAGGAAGTGTCTTTGTGGCAGTCAAGAGCTATTGTTGTAACAGGCAGGAGTTGTCGTTGTGACAGGCAACAAGTGTCGTTGTGGCAGTCAAGAGCTATTGTTGTAACAGGCAGGAGTTGTCGTTGTGACAGGCAACAAGTGTCGTTGTGGCAGGTGATTTTGCATATTCATGGCTGATTTGATTAAAGAAAAATATGATCTTGCC
>JADFYT010000194.1 GCA_015232935.1 Desulfamplus sp. | reverse complement strand
GTATCACAAGTTTTTCAAGCCCTGGCTCATAGATGGGAAGGATGCCTTTTTTAAGGTTTTCTATCTTCTGCTCGTCAATATCAACACATGTTACCTGGGAACCCATTTCAGAAAAGCAGGCACCAGTTACCAATCCAACATATCCAGTTCCGATTATTGTAAGGTTCAAGTTTAAAGTCCTTTGATTTTGCCGCTTTGATTACCCGTTGATTTCATAGTAATTTTTATACCAGGAGACAAATCTCTTGATTCCTGTGTCAAGACTGGTTTCAGGTTTGAACCCCACATCTTTTGCCAGTTCGTCAATATCTGCGTATGTTGCCGGAACATCGCCTGGTTGCATGTCACAAAACTCCTTTATGGCTTTTACGCCAAGGGTATTCTCTATGATTTCTATGAATTTTATAAGCTCAACAGGGTTGTTGTTGCCTATATTGTAGATTTTATAACCAGCCCATGATTTGCCGGGGTCAAGAACCTCCATCTTTTTGTCCCACAAGGTATCAGGCAGCGGGATTCTATACATAACCCTTAAAATGCCTTCAACAATATCATCAATATAGGTAAAATCCCTTTTCATTCTGCCGTGGTTGAAGACCTTTATGGAGCGTCCTTCAAGAATCGCCTTTGTAAAAAGAAAATATGCCATGTCAGGTCGTCCCCAGGGGCCGTAAACCGTGAAAAACCTGAGTCCGGTGCATGGAAGATCATACAGATGGGCATATACATGGGCCATCAGTTCATTTGATTTTTTTGTCGCGGCGTACAAAGATACAGGATGATCCACATTGTGACGAACAGAAAAAGGCATCTGTATATTTGCACCATAAACAGAGCTGGAGGAGGCAAACACAAGGTGCTTTATCTCATGATGCCTGCAGCACTCAAGCAGATTGACAAAGCCCACAAGATTGGATTCCACATAGGCATGGGGGTTTTCAAGAGAATATCTAACACCTGCCTGGGCGGCAAGGTTGACTACAACATCAATGCTGTTCTGTTTAAAGATATCCTCAAGGTGCTCCCGTTCGGAAATATCCAGCCGGATAAACTTAAAGCCAGGGAAAGTCTCAAGAATTTCAAGACGGGATTTTTTGAGATTTACATCGTAATAGCTGTTCAGATTATCAACACCAATGACATTGAATCCCTGTTCCAGTAATTTTTTTGAAAGATGAAATCCTATAAATCCTGCGGCACCTGTTACAAACAGGTTTTTATATTGATTGTTCATATTACCAGAATCCCCAACTTCCTGTGTTGAAAACAAAAAGAGCCAGAGCAAAATTGGTAGTGCCGTGGGCCACAATACAGGATAAAAGATCACCTCTTTTAATCCAGAGCCACGAGATAAGCAGACTGTACGCAAAGGCAGCTAACCACTCTACTGTATTGTGACCAAGGGTAAAAGCGATGGAAGAGATCAGAATCGCAGCCACTGTCCACTCACCGTTTTTCACATCAAAAAGAGAAGATCTGTCCAGGGCTTCCATAAGAGGCTCAGCAACTTTGTTTTTCCGTCCCTGATCCCACTGCAAAGCAAGACGCAAAACATATCCTCTGATGGCTATCTCCTCAAAAAGAGGTACCAGAAGGGTTGCAGCAAACAGACGAAGCAAAAAGCCCTGGGTACTCCATGGTTTGGTACCTTCTCCTGCCTGATCAATAAATGGAGCCAGCAGCAGACACCACAGCAGACATCCTGCCAAACCTGTACCAACACCCCAGGCAATAGAGAGAAACCGCTGGCCGGAAATCGAAATCGGTGCATACCATTTCCATGCCCAGAAAATCAGTGGAGTTACAACAGCGATTCTAAGAAGATAGTTAAGCTCGATGGAGATGACATTGGCAAGCATGGATGCAATACCGACATATGCAAAATAGGGCACAAAATATGGTAAAAGCAGATCTCTGTTGGTAAGTCCGATCATTGGTCATCCCGCAGGGATTCTTCTTTACCCTGTCGAGGGTCTATCTCCTGTTTCGTTTGTGTATCATGCAAAGATTCGTTTTTTTCCCGGCTGGCTTTTCTGAGTTTGTAGAAATCATAGATACTCCACGGCAGCAATACAATGCTTAGTACCTGATTGAAAAGAGCGTGCTCAAGCATCTCTGGATCATCAGTCAGCCAGCCGTCGTAAAAACACCAGACTCCGAAAAATGCCAGAAGAATCGTGAATATATAGGGATTTATTGCCGGTGGAGCGGGAAGTTTTTTCTTGGAAGAACTCATGCAATCTCCTGGATAGCCAGAGTTGAGGTAACATAATCAGAACATCTTGAAAAACGAATCGCACTGAAGCTCTCAATAAAAGTGATCAGTTTTTTTCGTGTTCTGTGCAGATTGGTGTAGTGCCTGAACCTGAAGCCTACTGAAGCCTGTCTGACCCTTGGCTGCAATGGATCAAACTCCCAGGGATGAGAATAGAAAACAAAAGCATCCTGTTTCGTTAAAATCTTTTTTATACCCATCCTGAACAGAGGGAAGGGAATCAGGCGAAAATAGCCCCCTCCTCCAAGAGGAAATACCTTTGAACCTACAGATAGATTGGAAATTGGAATTTCATGAAAATAACAAGATCCATGATTGTCAGAATCATGGGAATCCAAGGTATCATGGAACATTCTGTAAACCTGGCTTTGTCTCAACCTTTCAGGCAGATCAATCTTTCCATACCTGCCATGCATACCAAAAGAGTTGTAGCTTGAATCATACATGTATCCCGCATCTTTGATGAGCTTGAGAATATCATTATTGATTGCAAAGCTCGGAGCACGATACCCCGCTATTGGAATGCCTGTGATATCTTCCAGAAGTTTCTTACTCTGTTCAAGATCTGCTGCAAGTGCTCCTGGCGAGAGTTCAGCACAAAGATGATGATTTAACCCATGCGAGGCCACTTCATGCCCCCTGCTTTGAATCTCACGCACTAATTGAGGAAGTTTCTGGGCAATCCAACCCATTACAAAAAAGGTTGCTTTGACAGAGAAGGAGAAAGAGTCCAGCAGGTCAAGGATTTCGTGAGTGTTCTTTTCAACGCGAAGCTCGTATGAGTCCCAGGACGAAAACGGAATATATCCCTTGAAATTCTCCACCTGAAACCAGTCTTCCACATCAAAGGTCAGGAGAATATGTTTTTTGGTATCGCAACTGTTCAAGATACTTTCCATGTTTAAGTCAGGACATTGGGGTTATTTGGAATGTTTTGTTGCTAATTGTATCTTTTATCGTCATTTAAACAAGTTTTTGCACCATGATTCAAGGCATTATAAGGATTTAACATCAAGGCAATCAACAAATCATGATAATCATGGTTTAGACATACAAGCTGTAAAATCGCCAAAAACTTATGATCAGGATTCAAATTTTGACGCAATAATGAAAACAAGATAAACCAGAGCAAGTGCTACAATAAACACAAGCAGTCCTGACATGTCATGGAGAAAACCATGTGCAGCCTCTGCACCAATATAGGTCGCCATAATGGCGGTAACTGTCAGGCGTACAACATTGACAACAACAGCTATGGGAACCGCGGACAAGAACAGAACCCACTTTTTGATAATACCAAGAGGAGCTATATACGCAAAAGCACCGGAAAGTGCCAGCAAGGATGTAAGGGATCTTAATCCGGAGCATGCATCTACTACTTCAAGTGATGTGTTGGCAAGGTGCAGGATATTGCCCTCTCTTAACACAGGGATGCCAATAAGCCTGACCATGTCAGAAGAGAGCTTTGCAGCCAGAAGCTGAAGCGGAAATGCTATTTTATTCCAGATAATAGCGGGAATGGGAATCATTATAACAAGATAGAAAAGAGGAACTGAAACAGCGGATGTTATTTTCATTCCAAACAGGTAGATGCTGATTCCAAAAAGAGTTAGCACCATGGAAAAACGCATGGTAAAAAGCTCGGCACCAATATTGCCTGCAATGTGAATCAACATGCCCATGGCAATTACAACAAGTCCTAAGTTGGAGGGCTTTTGTGCTATTATTGCCAGCTCATTTTTTTTATACCAGATCATATACCCTGTGACAAAAGGGATAAGAAAGCCATGTGAAAAATTGGGGTCAATAGACCAGTCAGCAATAAGCTTTACAAGAGTGTGCCAATATAAGAGGCAAAATCCCGTTAAGATTACAAGAATATTGACAACAAGGGGTTTACTGATCTGTTTTATCATGATTCCGGTTCACCTTTTCCTTTTCCAATCTCTCCGGCTTACCTTTTCCAATCTCTCAAGTAATTCCAACCCCTACGAAGGGATATACTCGGTTAAATAAGGAAATAGCTCTTTTGCAAATGCTTTCATTCGTTCAATGGTCTGCGATTCATCATCAACTACAGGAGAGATAAGCCTGACAAAGGCTTCATCAGTTCTATGCTTTGTAATGGAATCAATCACAAGCCAGATTTTTTGCATATATTCTGAAGAGACAATCTTTCCTCTGGAGTGAAACCAGTACAGAACCACCTGTTTCTGGGAATCCTTTTCAAGACGCAGCCGAATCACATCAATATTTTTGCTCTCTTTCCCATCCAAGACATCAATACTTTCTATAGCGGTCTGTGTAATATTCCACCCTGAACCAGGCAGGCAATTCTTGGGCGAATGAATCAGATCTCCCTCTTTCTGGCTTTGATAAAAGCCCACATACAGATGAACAGAACCTTTTTTTTCAGTTCTGTAGGTCGCAAGGACAGAATCATCCACGCCAAGAGCGTCATAAATACGATCCTCAAATTTTTCAACAGTGCCCTTCCACTCTCCAATCTCCATCGGAAAGGTCTCAAAAGGCTTGTCAGACTCTCCCGGAAAGCCCTCCAGAATATCAACGCCAATGGCTGCCGTTGGAATATCATTGTG